>NZ_ATUO01000055.1 GCF_000420245.1 Psychromonas hadalis ATCC BAA-638
ATTCCATTAAAAACGTTGTTGCGCTTTGCTCTAATAATATGACATACCGCTATTTTGGTAGAGTCGATAAAAGCAATGCCTGTTGGCTTACCGAAAGATATGTATTTAAAGGGATAATAACCGATGGCATAACCTCAATGAACCTTGTATAGCTCAACAGAGAAGGGAAATATGATTTTAAATATTTTGCTACATAGCCTAAGTAATAATTCTTAAAATCTCTGTAATGAGATTGATGAAAGCTAATAATAATGGTCATTATTTCAGAGTTACTCATGCGTTTAGCTCTTCGTTTTTTTATCTCACCATTGCTTATTAAACTAGCTTCCCATTCTGGAATAAAAATGTTAAAAAATCATCTACATCACAAAATAGTTCAATTAAATTATCCATGCCATCCTTTTCCTATCTGATTTTTCTAGTTAAAAGGTCAGATCGTGGAACTGGCATTTAGTTCAATTTATTTTAATTCTTATCCCGAACTCAGGTTAATTAAAAATTAATAAAAATAAAAGTATCGGGTGATTGTATAGGGGGTGATACCTGTGTATATTGCACACTCTTAAAGTAAGACTTAATTAATTTGATCACTTAATGAAGCCCGATATAGATGCCTAAACAACATAAAAATGCGACCACCACCCCTGAAATTCGTGCGTTTATCCATGAGTCAGACCTTGCAACAGCCGTGCTTGCTCGTTTGTTAAAGGTTTCTGAGTCTACGGTGCGTAAATGGCGCAAGCGCGATTGCACCGATGATATTTCACACCTTCCAAAACAGCTTAATACCACACTGACCCTTGCACAGCAATATGTTGTGGTACATTTGCGTCTGCGTTTGAAGCTCTCACTGGATGAATTATTGAGTGTCTGCAAAGAGTTTATCAATGAAAATAGTTCTCGGGCAGGTCTGCAACGTTGCTTAAAGCGACATGGTGTTTCACGTCTTGCGGATATGCACGCGTTCAATGATGACGATTCTGAAGAGTCTTATATTCAAGTTGCTATCGAAGAGAGCCTTTCAAGTGAAGTGATTAACTCAGTCGTTTCACCACAAGCAATGAGTGATTTTTTAAATCAGATGCGCTTACAGATGGGTGACACGGAGCAGTTACCACTGGCACTAACCGCATTAGATGTGGTGCAAGTGTATTTAATTACGTTGCCTCATTTTCCAGAGCAGCCTAAACAACAAAAAACATCACTGTTAATGGCACATGACTTAGCAAGTAACTGGGTTTATGTGGACTTATATAACGATGATGATTACCAAGCCGCACAACGCTATATCACCTATGTATTAACTAAAGCACCGTTTCATATTCGCCGTGTTTTAGTCAGAAACTACAACGAATTTTTAAGTCGTTTTCGGTTATTAGAAGATAAAACTAATAATGCCAAAATAACTGAAGATGCAACCAAATTTTAATTGGAGTAATAACATGTCTAACAAACAAAACCCTGAAGTAATTGAAACTGCAACAGATAAAAAACTAAATTCTCGTTTACAAGAGTGCCCAATTGCCATTGTCGGTATGGCTTCTGTGTTTGCTGAAACAAAAAACCTTGAGCAGTTTTGGGATAATATTGTTGAATCCGTTAATGGAATAAAAGATATTCCCGAAGACAGATGGGCAATTGATGATTATTACTCTAGTGATAAAAGAGCAAGCGACAAAACCTATTGTAAACGTGGTGGCTTCCTGCCTGAAATTGATTTTGACCCGATGGAGTTTGGTCTTCCACCCAATATTTTAGAGCTAACGGATATTACTCAGTTAATGTCATTAGTCGTCGCACGTGATGTATTAGCTGATGCGGGTATCAGTGACGAAAAAGCGTATGATCGTGACAAAATTGGTATTACGCTCGGCGTAGGTGGTGGTCAGAAACAGATCGCACCATTAACATCTCGCTTGCAAGGCCCTATTTTAGACAAAGTATTAAAAGCCTCTGGTGTGAGCGAAAGTGATCGCGCGGTGATCATCGATAAATACAAAAAAGCCTATATCCCGTGGGAAGAGAACTCATTCCCGGGTATGTTAGGCAATGTTATTGCAGGGCGTATCGCTAACCGTTTTGATTTCGGTGGCACAAACTGTGTGGTTGATGCTGCCTGTGCTGGCTCTTTAGCTGCTATTAAAATGGCGGTGTCAGACTTGTTAGAGTATCGTTCTGAAATGATGATCTCTGGTGGTGTTTGTTGTGATAATTCGCCATTCATGTACATGTCATTTTCTAAAACACCCGCCTTTACCGATGGTGAAGATATCCGCCCATTTGATGAAGATTCAAGAGGCATGATGATTGGTGAAGGCGTGGGCATGATTGCCCTGAAACGCCTTGAAGATGCAGAGCGTGATGGTGATAAAATCTATGCCTTAATCAAAGGGATTGGTAGTTCATCGGATGGTCGTTTTAAATCTATCTACGCACCACGTCCATCGGGACAAGTAAAAGCGCTTAAACGTGCTTACCAAGATGCAGGTTTTGATCCACTAACCTGTGGCTTAATCGAAGCACATGGCACGGGCACAAAAGCAGGTGATGCCGCTGAGTTTAGTGCGTTAAATACCATGTTCAGTGAAAACAGTGAGCAGAAACAACATATTGCACTTGGCACGGTTAAATCACAAGTCGGCCATACTAAAGCTGCAGCGGGCACTGCGGGTATTATTAAAGCCGCGCTTGCGTTGCACCACAAAGTGTTACCTGCAACAATTAATGTTGATAAACCCAATCCAACCTTAGAGATTGAAAACTCTCCTTTATATATCAATAACGAAACACGTCCGTGGATGCCACGCGCCGATGGTATTAAACGTCGTGCAGGTGTTAGCTCATTTGGTTTTGGCGGAACGAACTTCCACTTTGTAATGGAAGAGTACAAATCAAGTCATGACAGTGCTTATCGTCTTAATGAAGTACCACAAACATTACTGATTAGTGCGACAGATAAAAGTGCATTAACGCTTTCATTAAAAGCATGGTTGACTAAGCTGGATGTAGAAGCGGATGATCAAGCTTATGCCTTTAATGCATTGGTATTAGAAAACCCACTTAAAACCCCAAGCAGTGAATTAGCGCGTTGTGGTTTTATTGCTAAAAATGCCAATCAAGCGATTGAAACAATCAACAACATCATCAAACAACTTAACAGTGATGAAACCTCATGGAACAAACCAACGGGCATTTATTACCGTGAATCTGGTTTAGATGTTGCAGGTAAAGTGGTTGCACTGTTTTCGGGCCAAGGTTCACAATATGTGAACATGGGCCGTGATTTAACCTGTAACTTCCCAAGCATGTTAGCCACCAGCGCAAAAATGGATAAACAGTTTAGTGATGCGGGACTTGCGCAACTTTCTAGTACGGTATTTCCCATTCCTGTTTTTAATGCAGAAGCGCGTAAAGTACAAGATGAAACTTTACGTTTAACCCAAAATGCACAACCTGCCATTGGTACATTCAGTGCGGGTCTGTTTAATACCTTCAAGCAAGCGGGCTTAACCATTGATTTTGCAGCTGGTCATAGCTTTGGTGAATTAACCGCGCTTTGGGCTGCGGGTGTATTGTCTGAGCAAGATTACATGTTATTAGCACGTAGTCGTGGTGCTGCTATGGCTGCACCTGAAAATACTGATTTCGATGCGGGTACGATGGCCGCTGTTGTTGGTGCGCCAGATAAAATCGCGGAAGATATTAAAGCGATTGACGGTGTTTCTATCGCTAACTATAACTCGAATAACCAAGTGGTTATTGCTGGCGTAACCACGCAGATTGAAGTCGCTGTTGAGCAGTTACAAGCGAAAGGCTACAAGGTTGTTAAGTTGCCTGTTTCTGCCGCTTTCCATACTGAGTTAGTCGGACATGCACAAAAACCCTTTGCCGATGTGATTGACAGTGTTGAGTTTAAAAACCCTAGTATCCCTGTCTTTGCCAATGGTACAGCAAAAGCACATCCTGAAAGTGGTGAGCAGATTAAAGCAGCCCTGAAAAATCATATTTTACAATCAGTACACTTTAATGAAGAGATCGATAACCTCTATGCTGCAGGTGGTCGTGTGTTTGTTGAGTTTGGCCCTAAAAATGTATTAACCCGTCTGGTTGATAACATTTTAAAAGATAAAACTGATGTGGTGACCATTGCCGTTAACAGCAACCCTAAAAAATCAGCAGATCAGCAATTGCGTTTAGCCGCGGTTGAGATGGCGGTACTGGGTTTACAACTTGATAATATTGACCCTTATTCAGCGCAACAACGTCCAGTGACTGCACCTAAAAAATCCCCTTTATTGATGAAATTAACCGGCGCTTCTTATGTTAATCCTAAAACCAAGAAAGCCTTTGATGATGCATTGAATGATGGTTGGAAAATTAGCTCAACCATCGTTGAGAAAGAAGTGATCAAAGAGGTCATTGTTGAAAAAATTGTCGAGAAGATCGTTGAAGTAGAAAAAATTGTTTATGTGCAAGCAGATGGCACGCCTGTGCAAAATAATGCAACTGGTGATGTTGTTAACTCGATTGAGCGCAGTGTTGAAAACTTTGTTAATCATCAATCACAACTGTTAAACGTGCATCAAGAGTATATGCAAGGCCCGAAAGAATACGCTAAGACATTCCAAGAAGTCTTAGCATCACAATCTGGCGCGACTGAATTACCAGCAAGTTTAGATAAAACATTAGGTCTGTATCATGAGTTCCAATCGGAAACACTGCGTGTACATGAGACTTACCTGAATAATCAAACTGAAAACATGAGCAAGATGTTAGGCAATGTGTCTGAATCAACACCTGTTTCTGCGCCATTAGCCGTTAAAGAAAACGCTAATGTTGTGCCAATTACCGTTGCTAAAGTAGCGCCAGTACAAGTGGCACAAGCTATCACGCAGCCACAACCTGAAGTGATTTTAGCACCTGCACCTGTTGTAAAAGTGACACAAGCGCCGATTGCTGTAGAGCAAGTTGCAACACAAGCCGTTGCCTCGTTGGATTTAGACAAAATCCAAACGGTGATGTTAGAGGTAGTGGCAGATAAAACAGGCTATCCCTCTGAAATGCTTGAACTGAGCATGGACATGGAAGCGGATTTAGGTATCGACTCTATTAAACGCGTTGAAATCTTAGGCGCTGTGCAAGATGAAATTACCGACCTGCCTGAGCTTAACCCTGAAGATTTAGCAGAACTGCGCACACTGGGTGAGATTGTTGACTATATGAAGTCTAAAGCTTCATCTGCAGCGCCCGTTGTTTCAACGCCAGTTGCAACCGCATCAATTGATCTTGATAAAATCCAAAGCGTAATGATGTCTGTGGTGGCTGATAAAACAGGTTATCCAACAGAGATGCTGGAACTGAGCATGGATATGGAAGCGGACTTAGGGATTGACTCTATTAAACGTGTTGAGATTTTAGGTGCGGTGCAAGATGAAATTACCGACCTGCCTGAGCTGAATCCTGAAGATTTAGCAGAACTGCGTACATTGGGTGAGATTGTTGACTATATGAAGAGTAAAGCCGCTTCTGTAGCGCCTGTTGCAACGACTTCTACTCCTACAGCTACAATCGATCTCGACAAAATCCAAACAGTGATGATGTCAGTGGTTGCCGATAAAACCGGTTATCCATCAGAGATGCTTGAACTGAGCATGGACATGGAAGCCGATTTAGGGATTGACTCGATCAAACGTGTTGAGATTTTGGGCGCGGTTCAAGATGAAATTACCGACCTACCTGAGCTGAACCCAGAAGATTTAGCAGAGCTACGCACACTGGGTGAGATTGTTGATTATATGAAGAGCAAAGCCTCATCTGTCGCGCCAGTTGTTGCAACGACTTCTACTCCTACAGCTACAATCGATCTCGACAAAATCCAAAGCGTAATGATGTCTGTGGTTGCCGATAAAACAGGTTATCCCTCTGAGATGCTGGAACTGAGCATGGACATGGAAGCCGATTTAGGTATTGATTCTATTAAACGTGTTGAGATTTTGGGTGCAGTGCAAGATGAAATTACTGACCTACCAGAGCTTAACCCTGAAGATTTAGCAGAGCTGCGCACATTGGGTGAGATTGTTGATTATATGAAACAAAAAGCTAGCAGCGCTATGACGTCTAACGCTTCATCTGTAGCGCCAATCGTTTCAGCGCCAACAGTTGCAATTGATCTCGACAAAATCCAAACGGTAATGATGTCAGTGGTTGCCGATAAAACAGGTTACCCCTCTGAGATGCTTGAACTGAGCATGGACATGGAAGCGGATTTAGGGATTGACTCTATCAAGCGTGTTGAGATTTTAGGCGCGGTGCAAGATGAAATTACCGACCTGCCAGAGCTTAACCCTGAAGATTTAGCAGAGCTACGCACATTGGGCGAAATCGTTGACTATATGAAAAGCAAAGCCTCTTCTGTCGCGCCCATTGTTTCAAGCCCAGTTGCAACAGCATCAATTGATCTTGATAAAATCCAAAGCGTAATGATGTCTGTGGTTGCTGATAAAACCGGTTACCCCGCTGAGATGCTAGCACTAAGCATGGATATGGAAGCCGATTTAGGCATTGATTCCATTAAACGTGTTGAGATTCTTGGCGCAGTACAAGATGAAATTACCGACCTACCTGAGCTTAACCCAGAAGATTTAGCGGAGTTACGTACACTCGGTGAAATCGTCGATTACATGAAATCGAAAGCGAGCGGTGCTATGCAAAGCAAAGCGGGTGCTGGAGAAGCCTCTGTAAAAAAGTCTGAAGCGCTTGCTGTTGAAGGTACAGAGATAAACAACGACTTTGAACCTGCGCCAAGTGCGGTTGTGGTTGTTAAACATCTGAATGCTGTCGTTAAGCTTGAGCAAACCATTAATGGTGAAAACCTGTTGTTAGTTGATGATGGGGAGGGCAGTGCAGTACGCCTTGCGGATAAATTAACCCAACAAGGTTGGGCAGTCACCGTGCTGAAACCATCATGGGTGAAAACCGTTAGTTCAAAATCATTCGCTAAATCAATCAATGTGATCACACTTGAATCACTTGATGAAAAAGAGTTACAAGCGATTTTAGCAACACAAGCAACGTGGCATGCAGTGGTTTATCTACAAGCGAAAACAACGATTGCTGGTATTGAATACCCAATAGCGAGCAAGCAGGGTTTACAACTTGCTTTCTTATTAGCAAAACTAACAGGATTGGCTAAAAACAACACTTCTCTTGATAACAATAAGGATGTCCGTTCATCATTTATCGTGTTAACCCGTCAAGGTGGTGATTTTGGTGTGCAAAATAATGAGCTTGAATCTGATCTTGTGCAAACAGGGTTAACAGGGTTAGTGAAAACATTAAGCCATGAGTGGCCAACTGTTTTATGTCGTGCGATTGATGTAGCAACAAAATTTGGCGCTGACAAAGTCGCTAATATTGTGTTTGATGAGCTAAATGACGCACAACAATCTCCTGTTGAAATTGGTTTTAATAACAATGGTCGTCTTACGTTAGTAGGCGAAAAAACAGACAGTTATGCTTTACAAGCTGGCAACAGTATTGATGAAAATTCACTATTTTTGGTCAGCGGTGGCGCAAAAGGGGTAACAGCACATTGTGTTATTCGTTTGGCACAAACTTACAAATCTAAGTTTATTCTTTTAGGTCGCTCAAAATATGAAAGTAATGAGCCAAGTTGGGCAAACGGCGTAACAGATGAAGTGGCGCTGAAAAAAGCGGCCATGCAACATCTGATTGCCAGTGGTGAAAAACCAACACCGGTTGCCGTGAACAACTTTATCAAACCTGTACTGGCTAATCGTGAGATCGGGCAAACACTTAATGCAATTCAAAATGCAGGCGGTGTGGCTGAATATGTAAGCGCGGATGTGACGGATAAAGTGGCGGTACAAAATGCCGTTGCACCTATCACTGATTTGTGGGGCGATATTACTGGGCTGATTCATGGTGCTGGCGTATTGGCTGATAAGTTTATCGAACAGAAAACATTAAGCGATTTTGAAGCGGTTTATAGCACTAAAATAGAGGGTTTAGTGTCGATGTTAAGCTGTACTTCAGCGGATAAAATCAAGCATTTAGTGTTGTTTTCAAGTGCTGCTGGTTTCTACGGTAATCCGGGACAATCTGATTATGCGATTGCCAACGATATCTTAAATAAAAGCGCATACCGCTTTAAAGCACTGCATCCAACTTGCCAAGTATTAAGCTTCAACTGGGGTCCTTGGGATGGCGGCATGGTAACACCTGAGCTTAAACGTATGTTTAATGCCCGTGGTGTGTACATTATTCCGCTTGATGCAGGCGCGCAGTTATTAGTCAGTGAATTAGCAGCCGACAGCAACCGTTGTCCACAAATTTTAGTGGGTAACGACATGGGCGGAGAAGCAGAGGAAACAGCTGTAAAAAAGCCACAAGTTAGTAGCTATAAAAAGAAACTTTTAGCTGCTAACAATGCCTTTTTTGTCGATCATCAAATTGCTGACAATGCCGTTTTCCCTACTGTCTGTGCGATTGCATGGATGGTGGAGGCAACAACATCTAGCTACCCTGAATATCACTATTTAGGACTGCAAAAATACAAGCTATTTAAAGGTATTATCTTTGATGGCACGCAAGCAGAAGATTATCAAATCGATCTTAACCTGCTGAGTGATGAAGATGGCAAGCTGCAAGTGGAAGTGAAAATTTCTAGTGTTAATGGTTCAGGTAAAACGGTATTTCATTATTCGGCGGTTTTATTGTTAGCGAAACAGAAAAACAGGTCACCGACTTATCAAGGTGAACTAGCAACATTAAGCACTGAATCACATGAGCTTTATGAAAATGGCACACTGTTTCACGGTGAAAGCTTGCAAGGTATCACTGCGATTAACCACTGTGATGACAAGGGTTTACTGCTGAGCTGTGTTATTAACAGTTCAGTTAAACAGAAGCAGGGTGAGTTTGATGTTGCGCTAAATAATGTTTTTGCCAATGACTTAGTGTATCAAGCTCTGCTGGTTTGGGTGCGTAAACAGCTAGGACTTGGCAGTTTACCCACAGCAACAGCAAACTGGACAGTTTATCAAGAAGTGCCGGTTGATCAGCCATTTTATCTAAAACTTAATGTAACAGCGAACAAACGTAATAAGAAAATTATTGCGGATGTTGAGTTAATCAGCGCAGATAAACAGATCTTAGCGTCTGTTGTGGGTGTGCAAGTCACAGCAAGTGAAAGCCTCAATGATCTGTTTACAAAAGTGGCTAAATAATGGTTAAACAGGTTATCAATCAACCGCTCGACGTGATCGGTTTTAACGCCATCTTTAATGATCTGGATAATATCGATCAGGTCGAAAGTGCGCTGTATCGCGGTGAAGTGTTAACGGCTTCATCTGCGCTAACACACAGTTATGCTGAGCTTTGCAAAAAATGTGTGAATTTAGTGGTCGAGGCGAATAACTTAACGGCTAAGCAGATTGCAGTGCTGATTGTTGGTGATAATGCTTCAGCTATTGAAGGTGCTCACTTTAGTGTGGAAACAGTTAATAGTATAAGTGATGCCTTTAACCGTGCAGAGCAGATAACAAAACAGTCAGATATTGCGGTGTTGATTATTAGTGCTTCACTGCCTGAGTCGATTGTGAACAGCGAAAAATCAACCATCAGTTTTGATGCTGGATTTGAGTCTTACGCACAACTTCAAGGTGTTGCGTGTTTGTTAGTGGCGAGTAAGGTATTTGTACACGCCAATAACAGCGTTTGTTATGCCACCATTGATAACATGGTGACAGGCTCAGATGCACAAGCAGTTATTGCTCATTCACTGCAACATGCAGGTTTACGTGCTTCTGAGATTACTACCTTGGAAGTCTCTGCCTGTGCAGATGCCGTTTTAAATCAGCAAGAGCAACAAGCACTATTAAATGCTTATACAAATGATAAAACACTGACGACTGCCATTAGCTGTCATAAAAGTGTGTTGGGTGAAAATGGACGGTTGTCTGAATTAATGGCGATTATTCACAGTGTTATCGCACTGCAACAGCGTTATCGTCCTGCGATCAAAGATTGGTGTTCGCCAACAGAAAATCTGTTATCCGATTGGCGAGCTTCCCCTTTTTATCTGTTTAATCAAGCTGCGCCTGTTTTCCCCTCCTTGGAGGGTAAACCGCGTGTCAACAGCGTTAGTCTGCTTAATCAACAAGGTTATAGTCACCTTATTATCCGCGCATCAGAAGATGGGTTGATCCATCAAAATGGTTTTAATGCCCATTCAAAACAGTCTCTGTTTATTATTGGCGCAGATGATGAACCCGCATTACTGCAAAAATTGGCACAGTTAACGGTTGATGGTGAGATTAAAACGCTAGCAAAACAGCTTTACCTGCAACATAAAAACAGTGATTTCAGTTATAAAGTGGTCTTGATTGCAGAGTCTGCCGATGAGTTAAAGCGTGAAATTAAACTGGCATTAAACGGCATTAAAATTGCCTTTGAAAAACAGGGTGATTGGAAAACCCCGAAGGGCAGTTTTTTTAGTAGTTGTACTAATAAACAGGGTAAAACCGCCTTTCTTTACCCTGGCATTGGCGCGACTTACGTGGGACTTGGGCGTGAACTTTTTCACCTGTTTCCTGAGATTTATCCGAGTGTGGTGGCATTGGCCGATAATATCGGTGCATCACTTAAAGATAGCTTACTAAATCCGCGTTCGGTGGTGTCGTTTGACTTTAAACAGCTCAAACAGTTGGATCATGAACTGCGTAATAGCCTTGCTAATATCGCAGAATGTGGCGTGGGTTATGCTTGTGTTTTTACTAAAATATTTGAACAAGTGTTTAACATAAAAGCAGATTTTGCTAGCGGTTACAGCATGGGTGAAATTAGCATGTTTGCAGCCCTTGGTTGTTGGCAAACACCGGGATTAATGAGCGCGCGCTTAGCGGGATCTGATACCTTTAATCATCAATTGTCCAGTGAACTACGTGCAATTCGTAAGCTATGGAATTTGCCTGATATCAAAGATGGTGAGTGTGAGCAGATTTGGGAAACCTATAGCATTAAAGGCAGTGCAGATAAGGTAAATGCGCAGATAAAAAGTGATGAACGTGTTTACGTGACCATCATTAATACACCCGATAGTTTAACTATTGGTGGCTTTCCTGCTGATTGTTTGCAAGTGATAAAACGTTTGAGTGTACGTGCAATGCCACTCAATATGGCCAATGCGATCCACAGTGCACCTGCCTATCAAGAGTATGACAAGATGGTTGAGTTATACAGCATGGCGGTCACTGAACGTATTCAAACCAAGATGATCTCAAGCTCTTGTTATCTGCCTATTCCACAACATCAAAAAGCGATTGCGGTGAGCATTGCAAAATGTTTATGCGAGCCAGTGGATTTTCCTCGTTTGGTCAATACCCTTGCGTGCAAAGGCTCAACAGTGTTTATTGAGATGGGAGCTGGGCGATCCTTGTGCAGCTGGACAGATAAGATATTAAAAGAGAGCAAGGCTGAACATCATATTAGTGTGCCTGTGAATGCCAAAGGCACGGATGATCAACTTACTTATGCGCGTGCTGTTGCCAAGTTAGTTAGCGTGGGTGTGGACATTAATATTGACTCTTTTTTTAGTGGTTCAATGATCAAGCAAGTAAATAAATAAATAATTTTTTAGACGTAAAGCTTTGGCCCTGACTCTTGTACACAAGCCTAATCGTAAATAGGACGTGCAGCTTTAGCTGCGCTTTTGGTAAATAGGGCAGGACTAAAGTCCTACGTCCGAGTGAACAATTTTCAGAATATTTTGGACGTAAGGCTTTAGCCTTGCTTATTTTTAGTTTGTTAAGCAAGTGAAGCAGGACTGAAGTCCTACGTTCGAGTGACAGTTATAATTAAAAAGAGAAAATTTATGGAAAATATTGCCATTGTTGGTATCGCTAATCTCTTCCCAGGTTCAAGTCAACCTGAAGAGTTTTGGGCGCAACTGTTAAATAAACAAGATAATCGTACTGAAATTACCGCCACAGAAATGGGTGTTGAACCCGCCAAGTATTTAGGTAATAAAGGCGATACTGATAAATTCTACTGCATGTATGGTGGGTATATTCGTGGTTTTGAGTTTGATGCACAACCGTTTGTACAGCGTGGACTCAATGCACAATATCTCAATCAGCTTGATTCCCTTAATAAATGGGGACTCTATGTTACTGAGCAAGCATTAAAAGATGCGGGCTATTGGAACAGTGAGGCACTTGATCAGTGTGGGCTTATTTTAGGTAATCTCTCTTTTCCAACAAAATCATCAAATCATCTGTTTTTGCCATTTTATCACCATGTGGTTGAAAATGCGCTTAAACAGTTGATCGCACCAAGCTTTCAACTGAGTAATTTCACCCCTGCACAAAGTGTGCTTGCAGATAACGCCTTAGTTTCAGGTTATCCCTCTGCGTTGCTTGCTAAAGCATCAGGGTTAGGTGGTACACATTTTTCATTGGACGCAGCTTGTGCATCAAGCTGTTACAGCCTTAAATTGGCATGTGATTATTTGCACACGGGCAAAGCCGACATGATGTTAGCAGGGGCAATTTCGGGTGCAGATCCGATGTTTGTTAATATGGGTTTCTCTATTTTTCAAGCGTTCCCTGCGAATAATAAACATGCCCCTTTTGATAACGATTCTCAAGGTCTATTTGCCGCAGAAGGTGCGGGTATGATGGTGCTTAAACGTCACAGTGATGCACTGCGTGATGGTGATACTATTCACGGCATTATTAAAGGTGGCGCATTGTCAAATGATGGAAAAGGCGAGTTTGTATTAAGCCCTAATACCAAAGGGCAGGTACTTGCTTATCAACGTGCTTATGAAAATGCAGGCGTTTCACCGAGTTGTGTAGATTATATTGAATGTCACGCAACGGGCACACCCAAAGGTGACAAAGTTGAATTGACCTCAATGGAAACGTTTTTCAGTCAATATAATAAAAAACCACTGCTTGGATCTGCTAAATCTAATTTAGGCCATCTATTAACGGCTGCGGGTATGCCGGGTATGATTAAAGCGATTTATGCCTTAAATGAAGAAAAAATCCCCGCCACTATTAGCTTAAAAAATGCGATTCAAACCAAACAAGGCTATTTAACCTCTGAGCAAATGCCGATAGATACCGTTGATTGGTTAGCTGAGAATGGCAAAACACGCACCGCAGGTGTCAGTGTATTTGGCTTTGGTGGCAGTAATGCACACTTAGTATTACAAGCCGGTAATACTCCCGTACAAACTAATTTCAGCCAAGCAAAACAACTTACACCGATGGCGATTATCGGTATGGATTGTATTGTGGGTAAAACAGCTAATTTAAGCGAGTTTAAAACCTTGTTGGATAATAACGATTCAACGTTCCGTGAACTGCCAACAAAACGTTGGAAAGGCTTGGAAAAAAACAGTGTCATTAAACACACATTACAGTTAACAAAAGCACCTAAAGGGGGCTATGTCGAGCAGTTTGATGTTGATTTCTTACGCTTTAAAGTACCCCCTAACCCTCAGGATTGTTTGATTCCACAACAGTTAATGATGATGAAAGTCACGGATAATGCCGTGCAACAGGCGGGACTCAAAGAGGGCTCAAATGTTGCTGTATTAGTGGCAATGGGGCTTGAACTGGATCTGCATCAATATCGTGGTCGCGTTAATTTAACCACGCAAATTGAAAATAGCTTATTAGCACAAGGCATTACCTTAACGGCTGAGCAACAAAATGAACTGACTAACATCTGTAAAGAGAGCATCGCCTCACCTGCGCAGTTAAATCAATATACCAGTTTTATTGGTAATATTATGGCGTCACGCATCTCCGCGCTGTGGGATTTTTCAGGCCCTGCGTTTACTGTTTCCAGTGAAGAAAACTCTGTTTATCGTTGTGTCGAACTGGCGCAAAATCTGTTTGCCACTTCCGATGTTGAAGCGGTGGTGATTGCCAGTGTTGATTTAGCGGGATCCTTTGAAAATATCAGTTTACGTCAGCGTTACGGTGCAGTTTCACAAGATGCCAACAGTGCCGTAAATCCATTGGATAACAGTCACTGGTTAGTGGGCGAGGGAGCAGGTGCAATTGTTGTTAAGCCAAGCTCAACAGTGAATAACAGTTACGCACAAATTGATGGGATCAGCTTTGTTGCGGGCAGTGATGCAAATGCAATACAAAAAGCGAGTACACAGGTTTGTAAAACAGCCAATATTACACCATCAGAGATATCGCAGGTTGAAGTCTTTGCCAGTGGTTTTGCTGCAGATAATCAAGCTGAAAAAACAGCATTTTCACGCCTTTATAAACATGCAAAAATTGACAGTGTCAAACGTCAAGTCGGGCATCTGTTTAACGCATCGGGCATGGTGAGTTTGATTAAATCGGCATTGTTATTAAACGATCATATAGAAGATAAGAAAAGCAAACACATTGCTGTGAATGGATTAGGCAGAGATATGAGCTGTGCGCACCTTATCTTATCGGCGACACAAAACCCTTATCAAGCGACAGTGACCAAACATGAGAAAAAACCGTTCTCTTTAATTAAACCTATCTATTTGGGTGGGCAAAATATAGAACAAGCGATTCTAGCGTCACACAGTGCGCCCCTATTTAAACAGATAAAAAAGAAGGTTAAACAGATAAAAGAGAAGCTGGCAGGTAACAGTTTGCCTAATCTTAGTAACGCAGTGGATCTTTCCCTGTTGACCCTTAATAAACCATTAACTCTATTAACAGAGAAAACCGTTAATGTAGAGACTGCGCAAGAGAGAGTTCAAATGAAGCAAAGCATGAGCAATAACCCAAGCAATCGTATTAATAGCAAAACCAGCAGTGAGATTTTTCAGCAAACAGCCACGCATAAAGCGTTTATTCAGGCGCGTCACGGTGCAGAACAACAAATTTCTAAGCTTATCAAGCTCCAAGCACAAGCGTTAACGGGGCAAGCACCTGAACTGCACATGCAAACCACCGTTGCAAGGGTTGAATCTGCCCCTGTGGTTGAGGTTACGCCTGCGATTAAAGCAACGCCTGTGCAAAGTGGTTTCCCTGTTAAAGGACCCGCAGGTTACAACTACCCACCATTACAGCTTAAAGAGTGTTTTAATCAGCCTGAAAATATCATTTATGATACCGCGGATTTGGTTGAATTTGCCGAGGGGGATATCAGCAAGGTATTTGGTGCTGAGTACAAAATTATTGATGACTATGCTCGTCGTGTCCGCTTACCAACCACTGATTACCTGTTGGTCACACGTGTTACTGAGCTTGATGCAAAAATTAATGAATACAAAAAATCATCCATGTTCACCGAATATGATATCCCTGTGGATGCACCGTTTTTGATTGATGGTCATATTCCTTGGTCAGTAGCGGTAGAATCGGGGCAATGTGACTTGATGCTTATCTCTTACATTGGTATCGATTTCCAGAATAAAAGTGAGCGTATCTATCGTCTGCTTGATTGTGAATTAACCTTTTTAGAAGATATGGCCTTTGGTGGTGAAACACTGCGTTATGAGATTCATATCGATTCCTATGCAAGAAACGGCGAGCAACTGCTGTTCTTCTTCCATTACGATTGTTATGTGGGCGATAAAAAAGTGCTTATCATGCGTAAGGGTTGTGCGGGTTTCTTCACTGATGAAGAGCTTGCTGATGGTAAAGGGGTTATTCATAACGATAAAGACAAAGCAGAGTTTAAAAATGCTAAAAAATCTTACTTCAAACCCTTAATTGCCAATCAAAAAACGCAGTATAGCTACGCGGATATGATGAAATTAGTGGCGGGTGATATTCCCGGTTGTTTCGGCGCTAAATATGATCAACAGGGGCGTAATCCATCACTTAAATTCTCTTCTGAAAAATTCTTAATGATTGAGCGTATCACTAAAATTGACCCACAAGGGGGTCATTGGGGATTAGGGCTTATCGAAGGACAAAAAGATCTCGATCCAAACCACTGGTACTTCCCATGTCACTTTAAAGGTGATGAGGTGATGGCCGGCTCGTTAATGTCTGAGGGTTGTGGTCAAGTGGCGATGTTCTTCATGTTATGGCTAGGTATGAACGGCACGGTTAATAATGCACGTTTCCAACCGATGCGCGGTGAATCACAAACTGTCCGCTGTCGTGGGCAAGTAAGTCCACAGGTAAATACCTTAACCTATCGTTTAGAAGTCACGGCGATGGGCATGTCACCACGTCCATTTATCAAAGCCAATATCGACATTATTCTTGATGGTAAAGTAGTGGTTGATTTTAAAAATCTTTGTATGGAGATGGTTGAGCAGGATGAAAACTCCGCTTACCCTGTCACACTGCCAAGCAATGTGCAGTTATTACCTACATCGGTTGAGTCTTCATTGATATCACTTGAATCACATGTTTCGAAAATCAGTAGTGAAGCGATTCATGATGTTGAAAATAATCTGATTACTGATGAAAGAGGTGTCCAGCCTTTCAAACATCCTGAGCGTCCTCTAATGCGTGTTGAATCTGATTTTGAATCGCCAAAAGAGAAAGGTGTCTTACCGATAAAACACTTTGAAGCGCCAATGGTAGCAGGACAAAATCGTACGCCTGATACTGTGCCATTTACGCCATACCATCTATTTGAATTTGCTACAGGCAACATCTCCAACTGTTTTGGCCCTGCCTTTGATGTTTACAAAGGACGTATTCCACCACGTACACCCTGTGGTGATTTACAAGTAGTAACACAAGTTGTTGAAGTCACAGGTAAACGTCTAGATCTTAAAAAGTCATCAAGCTGTGTGGCTGAATATTATGTGCCAGAGGATGCGTGGTATTTCACTAAAAATAGCGTTGATAACTGGATGCCATATTCATTGATCATGGAGATTGCACTGCAACCAAACGGGTTTATCTCCGGTTACATGGGCACCACACTGGTTTATCCTGAAAAAGATCTGTTCTTCCGTAACTTAGACGGCAGTGGTGAATTACTTAAAAAAATAGACCTACGCGGTAAAACCATCGTTAATAAATCAGTGCTACTGAGCACCACCATGGCAGGAGGCATGATCATACAAAGCTTCACCTTTGACATGTTTGTCGATGATCAGAAATTCTACACGGGTAAAGCGGTATTTGGCTACTTTGGTGGCGAGGCACTGGCTAATCAATTAGGCATTGATAACGGTAAAATTACCCATGCGTGGTTTGTCGATAACAATACACCTGTGGCGCAGATTGAAAAATTTGATCTGACCGATAAAGCGTTGCCAATGTTTAGCGCGCCTACTGATAAACCTCATTACCGTTTAGCGGGTGGACAGCTTAACTTTGTCGATACCGTGTCTATTGTTGAGGGCGGTGGTAAAGCCAACCTTGCTTATATCTATGGCGAACGCACCATTGATGCCAGTGATTGGTTCTTCCGCTACCATTTCCATCAAGATCCGGTTATGCCCGGATCATTAGGTGTGGAAGCGATTATCGAACTGTTACAAACCTACGCATTGAAAAATGATTTAGGTAAACAGTTTAAAAATCCGCGTTTTGAATCACCGTTAACCAATGTCATTTGGAAATACCGTGGTCAAATCACTCCACTTAACAAACAAATGAGCTTGGATGTGCATATTACCGAGATCATCAAAACCGATAACGAAGTTCGTTTAATTGGTGATGCGAATCTCTCTAAAGATGGCCTGCGTATCTATGAAGTGAAAGATATCGTGCTGAGTATTGTTGAAGCGTAATAATTAATTTGAATGTGAGAGTAATTCTCACTTTCTAGGAAGTAAAAATGACTATTTTAAAATTGAACAATCAACAACCAATTAACTGGGCGTGGAAAGTAGACGCAAGCAGTATCAACAGCGCTGAAACGGCAGTTAAGCAAGCGTTGATGGATTTGCATAAACCTGTGTATCTGGCACAAAATGGCGCAGGTATGGGTATCAGCCAAACAGTATCAGATAATGGCAGTGAAAAAGTATTAGCGTTTGCACAGGCATTAAACCCTGAAGACTTAGGTGATATGGACTTCAAAAAACAGCATGGCGTAAAATACGCTTATCATGGTGGTGCAATGGCCAATGGTATTGCTTCGGTTGAATTGGTCGTCGCACTGGGCAAAGCGGGCATGTTGTGCTCATTTGGCGCTGCAGGGCTTGTACCTGATGTGATTGAAGACTCTATTAAACGTATTCAAGCGGCTCTGCCGAATGGCCCTTATGCGGTGAACCTGATTCATGCGCCTGCGGAAGAAGCATTAGAGCGTGGTGCGGTTGAGCGATTCCTTAAATTAGGAGTGGAAACAGTAGAAGCCTCTGCTTATTTAGCACTAACCGAGCATATCGTTTGGTATCGTGTTGCAGGACTCAGTGAAAATAGCGATGGCAGTGTTAATATTAAAAATAAAGTGATCGCTAAAGTATCGCGCACAGAAGTTGGTCGCCGCTTTATGGAGCCTGCACCACAAAAATTATTAGATAAATTATTGGCACAAGGCAAGATCACCGCGAAACAGGCCGAACTTTCAAAACGAGTGCCAATGGCCGATGATATTACCGCAGAAGCAGATTCTGGTGGTCATACCGATAACCGTCCATTCTTAACCCTATTACCAACTATTATTGCACTGCGTGATGAAGTTCAAGCACAATATAACTTCTCACCTGCACTGCGTGTTGGCGCGGGGGGTGGTATCGGAACGCCTGAAGCAACACTGGCCGCCTTTAATATGGGCGCTGCGTATATTGTTTTAGGCTCTGTTAACCAAGCATGTATCGAAGCGGGCGCTTCTGAACATACGCGAAAATTGCTTGCGGGTGTTGAGATGGCCGATGTGACTATGGCGCCAGCGGCGGATATGTTTGAGATGGGGGTTAAATTACAAGTAGTTAAGCGTGGTTCGATGTTTGCGATGCGCGCGAATAAATTGTATGACTTGTATGTTAATTACAACTCAATTGAAGATATTCCCGCTGTCGATCGTGAAAAAATAGAGAAACAAATTTTCCGTCAGAACTTAGATGATGTTTGGGCAGGTACCGTTGAGTTCTTTGCGGGGCGGGATCCGGAGATGTTAGCGCGTGCACAAACTAGCCCTAAACGTAAAATGGCACTCATTTTCCGTTGGTATTTAGGCTTATCATCACGTTGGTCAAACATTGGTGAAAAAGGGCGTGAGATGGATTATCAAATTTGGGCTGGCCCAAGTTTAGGTGCATTTAATAGTTGGGTTAAAGGTACTTACCTCGAAACCTACACTGAGCGTAAAGCGGTTGATGTTGCATTGCACCTGCTTAAAGGTGCTGCTTATTTGCAACGTATTAATCAATTGAAGTTACAAGGTGTGAGTTTACAACAGAGTCTATTAAACTATGTACCGAGTTAATCACTGAATTGATGATCGCAATTTAATTTAATTCAGCTAAAATGCATTGATAAGCCTCAATACTGATTGAGGCTTTTTTAATTTGGAAAAAAGAGATGAACCCAAGCGTAGAAGAACAACAAAATAACCCCCTGCATGGTCTCAGCATGGAAATACTGCTCACTGAGTTAGTAGAACACTATGGTTGGAAAATATTGCATGCCTCTATGCGTTTTCACTGCTTTGATATTAATCCTTCTATTGACGGCAGTTTGAAGTTTTTGAAAAAAACAGAATGGGCGCGCACTAAATTAGAAAGCTTCTACCTTTCTCGTTTTAAGCGTATGCCTAAGCCCCGTGAATCTGAATATGATATCGCACCACGTGAACGCGGTTTCTCGTTACATATTGTGCCACGTGAACCGATGGAATTGACCATTGAATCAATTGAGCTTTCACAAGCGAAAGCGGCTTCTGCGCATAAAGAGCGTAGCCAGCAAAAACGTGATGATCGTGAGTTTAGTCGTCATTCTCGTGGTAGTGTTGCTGGAAGCTCAAGTAAACATCCATATCGTGATGGCAGTTTTGAAAATAGCGAACGTCCTAAAGATAGACGTGAAAATAGAAATAAAGAAAAAGGTGATGAACCTGCTTACGACCCAAGTAATCCTTGGAATACATAATTATTCGTAACTACTCAGGTCGTCGCCATTTAAGCTTATTTCATCGTTGAAAAATGCTCATTTAAACCACTAAACTGCGCTTTTCCGCCTTGAACTAAGCATAACTGGCTTAGCCCTGAGCATTTACAGTGTATTTTTATAAGAACACCTCTAATTTTAAGGGGGCTGAGTAGTTACAATTATTCGGTGGAATGTAGAATAACAACAAGCCCTGATAGCATCTGTTATTGGGGCTTTTTTGTTTAGGGTAACCTTACAAACCTAGGGTAGTAATGGTTTGTTGATAGAGGTAGAATCGCCCCTCAAAATTAAAATGCTGTGAATGGATGGAAAAATGAGTAGAAAAATAGAGTTATTAGCCCCTGGTGGTGATGTAGATGCAATTAAAGCTGCAATTGTGGCGGGTGCTAATGCTATCTATTGTGGTTTAGATATGTTCAATGCACGTAATCGGGCAACCAATATCTCATTTGAACAGCTCAAAGGCATTCTGCGTTTAGCGCACCGTTTTCAGTGTGACGTTTTTTTAACCATCAATGTGGTTATTTTAGAGCATGAGATAAAAGGGGTGGTGAAGCTACTTAATCAGTTGGTTAATACCACCATTGATGGCATTATTGTACAAGATCTCGGTATTTTTAATCTGGTCAAAAAACATTTTCCATCACTCGCTATTCACGCCTCAACACAATTAACCACGCATAATGAAGGGCAGATTAAATTCCTCGCTAAAGCGGGCGCCACCCGTGTTAATTTATCCCGTGAAATGAATCTGCCTGAAATTAAAATGTTATCTACGGTTGCCCATGATCATGACGTACTGACCGAAGTCTTTGTACATGGCGCCTTGTGTATCGCTTTTTCTGGGCAATGTTATTCAAGCTCAGTGAGCGTGGGTAATTCGGGAAATCGTGGACGTTGTAGTCAAGCGTGTCGAGATGAGTATGAAATTACCGCGGCGGGCAATAAATTTCCGCTTAATTTAAAAGATAACTCTGCTTATTTTGATCTGCCTGAGCTGGTGGAAGCCGGGGTTGATTCATTGAAAATAGAAGGGCGCATTAAAGGCGCACAGTATGTGCATACCGTGGTGGATAGTTGGCGTCAGCAGATAGATAAATTTGTTGAAACAGGACAACTACTTGCCGATGATAGTAACCTCTACAAAGTATTTAATCGTGATTTTACTAACTCATTTTTGCAGGGTAACCTGACTAAAAATATGTTTATCGATAATCCGCGTGATAACAGTTTTCAGCATGCTAATGATAAAAAAAATGCTATCTCAGTGGTGCAGATTCAAGAGGTACAAACGGAGCTTTCAGCACAAAAAAATGCGATTACTGCTGACGTTGAAGCAAAAATAAAACATATTAGTATCGAGAAACCCATGCTGACGATGGATTTTTCCGCCTCATTAGGTAAGCCATTATTAGTGGCGCTTTCTTTTGAAGGTCAACATCATACCGTAAACTCTGCGAGTGTTTTAAAAGTCGCTGATGAATCTGCGATTGAGTCCGCCGCCATTGAAAAACGTTTTAAGAGCTTTAAAAAAGGTGATTATCAGTTGGATACAATCAACTTTGATAAGCTGGAAAGTGGGTTAAGTGTCCCGTTTAAAGAGTTAACGGCCATGAAAAATGAAGTGGCCTATATCCTCAATGGCAACGTTAGTATTATTGCGCCTATCAATTTGCCTCAACTTGATGTTTTCGATAAAGTCTCTGCAATACCCACTCTTTCGCTATTGATCAGTGATGTTAAAGATATACACCTTGCTGAGCAGACAGAAGCAGATATTTACTTTAAGTTACCTGAAAGCTGGAAGAGACATTGTAATAAATATATCGACATTTTCTTAGAAAATCCGCGCTTGATACCGTGGTTTCCTGCGGTGTTAATCGGTAAAGATTACAATGAGTCAATCCGTTTATTAGAAGTGGTTAAACCTAAACGCATTGTTTCTAATAATACGGGGGTTGCACTTAAAGCCGTTGAACTCGATATTGAATGGATTGCAGGGCCGTTTTTAAATACCACTAACTCCTATGCTTTATTAACGTTACAAGAAGCGTTAAATTGTTCAGGTGCGTTTATTTCAAACGAGATAAACCGTCATCAGATGCGTCATATCAAGCGCCCTAAAAACTTTAAAATGTTATACAGTATTTATCATCCTATTTTGATGATGACCAGCAGACAATGCTTCTTCCAACAAACAGTTGGCTGTAATAAACCCGCCATTGAAGATGGTTGTATGCTCAAGTGTCAAAAGGCGACCACGATCACTAATGTGAAAGGGTTCTCTTTCGCCGTTGATAAACAACTTGGTGGTTACCCCAGTATCTATAACGATGAGCAGTTTTTAAATTTAGATGTTGTTGACGAATTTTCTGGCTTGTTTGACGAGTTCTTTATTGACCTAACGAACATTGGTGCAGGTTCAAAAACAACGTTAGATAAAATTGAATTGCTAACCCATTTTACACAGCTTATTAAAGGAGATGGTGCATCAAAGACAGCGTTAGAACAGATGGTGACACTTTCTACGCAAGCACAATATACGCAAGGTTTATAATCTTAAAGTTATGCTGTCGTTGGCCGATATTAAACTTAGTCGCTGAAATGAACATTAAGCGCTATATTTAGGAATCGTTACACAATAACTTGCGCTAAATTGTTTTCAAAAA
>NZ_ATUO01000056.1 GCF_000420245.1 Psychromonas hadalis ATCC BAA-638
CAGAACCGAAACATGTTTCGCAGTCTGAATTAGCAAGCTTCTGATTTGCACGTCCTGATTGCTTAAAACGCACCAGCTCAAACAGCACATCCCTGAAATAGCTGATCGGGGACACCCGTAGATTTCTTATGACGCTAGCGCTTGTTTATATATCACTTAATCTTACATCACTGTGTTTTCGCCGTTGGCGACTTCATTTTCTTTGAACAGCCAAAGAAAACAGAAGCAAAAGAAAGGCTGCCACTGCCATTTTTTTAATCTTGCACGATTTGATTGCTTATAACGCACCAGCTCAGACAGCACGTCCCTGTGCTGACTGAGCTTAGAGCCGACATCCATGTCAGTCTTGCTAAGCAATCAACTCTTAGCAAGAAAAATGGAAGGGGATTGTGTTGCCGCATTGTTACTGTGAGTGCTGCCTGGTCTTTAATCTTTAGGATCAAAACAGTTAGCTATATTTCGCTTCACTATTTTAGCCAACCATTTTTATCCATTTAATACGGTGTTAGCTGTCTAAATGTGACATGGAGTATATTAGAAGTGATTGAAAAATATGAACATGAGTTTTTAGTATTTGCGAAAAAAGAGATGACCAATGATCCCGCTCATGACATTAATCATGTATTGCGCGTTGTAAAAACAGCAAAGGCGTTATGTCAGCATGAAAATGCTAATTTGCACGTTGTTTTGCCTGCAGCCTATCTGCATGACTGCTTCTCCTTTCCTAAAAACCATCCAGAGAGAGCGCAGAGCTCAAAAATATCCGCCGATAAGGCGATTGAATTTTTAACGTTAATTGCTTACCCAACTATATATTTCGATGATATTCATCATGCCATCATTGCGCATAGTTATAGTGCTAATGTTAAACCTCGCACGCTAGAGGCTAAAATAGTTCAAGATGCAGATCGCCTAGATTCTTTAGGCGCAATCGGCATAACACGCTGTTTGCAAGTTAGTGCCTCCCTTGGGACAGCGTTATATAACAATGCGGATCCGTTTTGTAAGCAACGTTTACCCGATGATCGTAACAATACCGTTGATCATTTCTATGTGAAGTTGTTTAATCTTGTAGATACAATGAACACGGAATCAGCAAAAATAGAGGGACAGCAGAGAACTAAATTTATGCATGAGTATCTAGAGCAATTAGAAGCAGAGATATAAATAGCTCTTTTACCCGCTTAATATGGGAGTTCGCTTTCTCCTATTTAAGCCCAATTATTATTTGTACCAAAAAAGGATTTTCGTACATGGCTACATTTCAATTTTATCAAAAAGACAATATTACTGTGCATTTAGATGTAGATAGTCCATCATTTTTACAAGAAAAAGATCAGCTTGTTAAGCAAGGATTTGAACGAATTAGTGACATTATACAAGCAGAAACTAGCCAACTTGCACATGAAAAATTCAAAACTGTTCATTTAGATGAGTTACTAAATTATATGTAATACTTCTGTTTTTTAGTGGTGTTATTGACGCTATGACGTGTAGGGCCTTATAACACTGAGTGCCTAGTCTTTAATCTTTTTTAATAAATATTGTCGTTTTGTATTTATGATCAATGGGCAGTTTTTAAGGTTAAAATATTCTTCTCTTATACCATTTCGCCTAATTAAATGGTCAGAAATTGCGTAGGAAAAATTAATGAGAGCAAGGCGTTTGATTGAGTAGTAGCTAGCTACTGGGATTGAAAACAACGCAGAACTCAGTGATTTTAACCAGCAAGACTGATCAGGTAGTTAAGCGGATTGGTATTAATAGTCATATTGAGCAAATAGCTGGAATTACAGAGAATGTTATTGACCGATCGGCATCATGTTAATACGCACGAATAAAGAAGACGGGTGCAAAGGGGGCTTTTGGGAAGGTAGGTTTAAGTATCAAGCGTTGTTGGATGAAAAAGCGCTGTTAATTTGCATGGCCTACGTTGATTTGAATCTGATTCGAGCCAAAATGTCTGCAAGTGTTGAAGAGTCAGAATATACCTCCGTGTTTGAGCGCATTCACAATAAAACTCACTATGATGAGAATCAAGACAAACCATACAACAAACCACTGGTAACGTTTATTGGCGCTGAACATCAATGCCAGCCACAGGGTATAAACTTCTCTCTAATTGATTATCTTGAACTTGTTGATTGGACTGGGCGTATTATTCGAGAAGGCAAACGTGGAGCTATTTCTACTCAAGTACCTGCATTGTTGAATACACTTGGATTAGATCATGTTACATGGCTTAGTTTAGCCTGTGACTTCGGTAAAGAGTATCACTGCGCCGTTGGATCATTAGAGGAATTGGCATTGTTTGCAGAGCATACCGGTAAACAGTGGATTTCTGGTCAAAATAAACTGCGACGAATATACCACTAAATACGATTCCCCCTCTGCATATTACTGCATTAGCTTCTTCGCTAAGATTTGTTGTGTTTGTAAATCAATAAATTCTCTCAAATACTATTGTACTTTCATATTTAGGTAAATCCTTCATGCTCTTAGTGACAAAATGAAATTTTTGATGCTATCTCATGTTGATGAAGGAGTTAATGGCGCAATGCATTCAAGAATAAGTTTGGATGTCCTGTTTTATGTTTTATGTTTTATGTTTTGCTGTTTTATGGTGTTGGTATTCTGGTTCGCAACTCATCAGGAGCATGGAATTTAGTCCATAGCTCGAATATATGTCAGAACGGTTTACTTCAGTAAACCAATGAGTCAAGTAATCGCAAACAAGTTAGTACGGGGATTTTAGAGTTAATATCATTACGAATATAAGATTATTTTTATGTTCTAGATTTGTTCGTCTTGACAACGAGGTAGCGTCCATATATGTCCTGTTTTATTTGTTATTTGTTATTTGCAAAGAAAAAACAGTTTAACCTTGATTTACAAGGAGTGACCATATATGTCCCAGATTAACTCTTATAAAAATATAACAGAGGGCTGTGATGCATCACAACCCACGTATTGCGACGAGATTCTCGCCCGTTTTAATAGCCACACGCAACAATACGATCATCTGCTATTTTGAAAGTCATATGTGTTACGTAATTGTTCGAATATCCTACTCCTATATTAAAATAACTCGTCTTTCCGGTGCCGTAGTTATGCTCTAGTGCGATACTACCGATTAAGCCATCCCATGCGTTCATCATCAACCTTATTCTTGTAGAGGGCGCTGTACCGTAACGTTGTATCGCTACGCGCCATATTTGATCTACCCATCCACCTTGATTATAATTTCCTTGCGAATGAGACCCGCCGGTGATCATGTACTCGAAGTTGTCCGTCAGGTTCCGCCATGGTGCGAAATATGAGTTATATGTGGACGTTAATACACACGTTTGCATCGACTGCAATAACGCTGGGGTATTGATAGCCACATAGACATATTTATGCATCGTGATGTTAGCAATGAAAAACTGTTGGATCTGCTCTACTCGATTTACAGCCTCTCCTGGGGTGGTTGTAAATGTTAATGCTGGTATGGGCTCAGGGGCTGTTTCATGAAATGGCTCCAAAATTGCTACTCGCAATACTAGGCCACTCACTATTCCCTCTAATTCTGCTATTTTAGTATGGTGAGCTGCGACATCCGCCTTGACAACAGTATACAAGGCTTGGGATTGGATATAACTGGCATTTAATGTGGTCAATTGATTAGATAGCGTACTTATTTGCCCTAGCAACACCGGAATGGACTCGGATGCACCACCGACAAGTGCCGCAAAATCTCCCATGAGGGTTGTTAAATTTCCTGCTACGACTCCGTTATCCTGTGCCATCTGGGTGAGAGTATTATTGACAATAATCAGAGCTGACTTATTTGCACCAGCAATACTTTTTGCTTCAGTAATTTTAAGCTCAAGTTCGCTTTTTAACGCCTGAATATCTGCGGCGGTTTGATTTTCGAAATTGCTAATCAATAGTTCAACGCTTGTAATATCAAGGCCTAGCTGCATAATATCATCAGCATTATCTGAGACGGTACCTTCCAATGTTGTAAAATCATTTTCTAATGTTAATACTCTGGTCACTAAACCACTAACATCGTCATCTAGAGCTGAGAGAGCGTCATTCAGGTTAAGGATAGCAGTTGAATTTTCATCAATACCGGCTTCATTTGCTTCAATCAGTGCGCTTAGCTGCTGAAATGGTTTGCCATTAGGCAGGTTATTGCCGGCGACAAGGGCTACTGGTGTAAGAAAGGCCACAAATATTGAAGCTGAATACGAAATATATTTATTATTCATTTTATTATACTCCTGCATAAGACTCGTAGTTTTTGAGGTAGATCTGTTATTGTAAATTTCTTTTTCGGTAAGGTTTATGTATCTTTTAAACTAATTCAATATATTTACTCAACATAACCTCAGCTAAGCTTAACCATCGTTATTTACCTATAAAGCGAAGTTTATTTGTGTTGTGTTGATAAACTATAGATACATATAAAAAACTTAAAATCCCCCAAATAGGTGAAATTCCATTTTCTTTTATCACCCATATGGGTGAGGCAGGTTATTTTTCTGAAGACCAGAGATAGCTAGTTGTGATCAATTTAACCAGTTCAACTTGGCTAGAAACATTCATTTTTTGGAAAATATGTTTAAGGTGAGTGCGCGCAGTATTGGCGCTGATGTTTAACTCATTTTGGGTTGTTTTAAGGTTACAATGTTTGGTCAGTGCAGAGGCTAGCTTTGCTTCACAAGTCGTTAGCCCAAAGATGTTTTGCAACAGTGTGGTGGTAATATTGAACTCTTTATCAGGATCAAGTATAAAAATATGCACCATATTGGTTGCATTATCCTCAGCCTGAAAAGGTGTGTGTCGTACTTGAAAGGGTTTAACCATCAATTGATAGGGGTGGCTTGAGTCTTTTCGCTTTATGCTTATCATATTTTCAGGGTCAGCATCTAGCGTAAGGTTAATTTTTGTTGATAGCAGGCATGATGCTTTTAGCGTGCCGTGGTAGATATAATTATTAAGTAAAAGCAACCCATCTTTTTTTTCAAGAATTGACTTTGCATAATCATTGCAATGAAAAACTTTATTATTAGCGTTCGCAATAATAGAGCCAACAGGTTGCATTTTTAAGCTGTTAAGGCCAGCACGAATATAAGTATCATTATTAGCATGTTTTTTCTGAATTTTAATGGCACGTTTTATATCTGTTGATAGCTTTTCTAACTTTCTTTTATCACTGAGAGTGAATGCCTCTTTATCTGCTTTTTTGGTTAATAGGATAAAAATGTCCTCATTTTCATCAATATTGATAGCGAGTACCAAATGATGTTCAATATCGTTGTGACGGAGAATGTCCTGATAAATAAGAGAGGATGAAAATAGGTTGTTAGGGTTATTGTACAGCGCGCTACTCGGGTCAAAAATATGTGCTTTGTTTTTCTGCTCTCTGGCAATGTTAATACGTGGATCATTATTAGGTAAAAAAATAGCGAGTTGTGTGAGTGTTGTTGGAGAGATACCGTAGGAGGCTGAATATTTTGATTGGTTAAAGGGTTGATTAATAGATATAATTATTGCTGAATTTGCATCAAAGAGTTGACTTAATTTTTCACAAAACATCCCCCAATTACGTGTGTTGGCGATACCTGAATAAAGTACTTCTAATAAGTCTTCCATTAGGCAATAGTGGGTTTATTACGTTTTTTTATTATCCCCATATTACCCCCCCTTAAAATGTTTGTATTAATAATAGTCATGAATGGCTGTTTTATCTTCTCTTGTTGAGTATTACTTAATAATAGTAGCAAGGGGGCATAAAGTTGAAGCGTTACAATACCAGCACTAAATCTTTCTGAACTGTCACCTGTTGGATTAAGAAAAAAGTGATTCTGCGATCTTTTTTATTTTCCATTGAGGTAGAAAAGGCCTTCGAGTAATATGTTAAACTGATAAATAATGCTTATTTTTAAGGTTTATATATGAACTACAGTAAATATTACCCCATTGATATCTTAAATGGGGAGGGTACGCGTTGCACCCTATTTGTTTCTGGCTGTATCCATAACTGCCGAGGTTGCTATAACCAATCTACTTGGTCGCCTGATGCGGGTGAGCTATTCACTGATCAACTCGCTGATCAAATCATTAAAGATCTCAACGATACACGTATCAAAAAACAGGGCTTGAGCCTGTCGGGGGGCGATCCTTTGCATCCTGCTAATACAGATGCAATATTAAACCTGATCAAACGGGTAAAAACGGAGTGTGTTGGCAAAGATATCTGGTTGTGGAGCGGTTACTTGTTAGCTGAGCTTAATGCGCAACAACAAGCGATTATTGATCTTGTTAATGTATTTATTGATGGGAAGTTTGAACAAGATTTAACAGAGCCTAATTTAAGATGGCGAGGCAGTAGTAATCAAGTAGTACATCGGTTTTAACTGAAAATATATTCTACTTTAATGGTTATGCTTGTTAGTTGCTTGCCAAGGTGGTGTTATCTATCCCTTGGTAGGATTCTGCAATAAGCTGGTTATTTTTGATATGTAGTGTTGTTGCTCCATATTGCTGTGTTGTTCTGAATACATCATCTGCAATTGAAACTGAAACTTTGCTATGAATTGTTTTTAATGCTGTTACTTGGGTATTATTTAGGTATTGTTGGATCTCTAATCGAAGCAAATTAAGATTGTCATTATGCCTTTCTATTTGATTTTTGGCATCTTTAATCGTTAAAGTTAAGCGTTTACTTAATGATTTTTCATGTATATTACTGTCAGTCTCATTCACTTTTCTCTGTGCGTTAATGGTGTTATTAATTTTTTCTTTTAAATCGGAAATAGAGTCTAACGTCTGTTTTTTCTTATCTAATAGTTGATGGTAGGGTCCAATTAAATCAATGGTTGTTTGAATGCCTACCGTTGCACCTAATGTCACCGTATTTATGCCTTTTTGAGAGCATAAAAAACCACCAAATATGACCCCTTTTTCACCCGTTTTATCTTTTACATTAATAAAACCCTGACATAAAACTGAACTGTGTATTAATTGGAAGTTAATGTTTAAATCAGACTTTGCGGATACCTTTGAAAATTGAATAAAGTTAGTATAAATAGCACCATCACACTCTATATGTGATGTGTATTGTGGAGAAAACTCATCAATTTTATCGCCAATTATACCTTTATAAACATATAAATTACCGCCACATTTAACTGTTGAAGATTCAATAAAGCCGATAACGGTGATATCACCGCTGGCATTAATACAGCTTCCAGGAGCAACGTCCCCTTTAATTATCAAACAACCATGGTGATTAATGGGCGCTGAAGAGGAGTCTACATTTTGTACAATCAAAACGGGCTCAATCATTATACTTTTATCTACTGTGACGGGTGTTCCATAAGCTGTTGCAATCAGTAAATTTTCATCATCGCAACAGATCGCAGTATTATTATTAATACAAAATGGAATATTAATGCCTTCCACAAATGTTAGGTATTCACCGGTTACTGTTTTCCCTTGATGGCCTTTTTTAAATAAGATCTTCCGGACCAATTTATCTCCTGGTTTTACGGCTAATAATTTTTCAATCTCTTGGAAATTGACACTGCCGTACTGCTCTTGCATTACATCTGCCAGTTTTTTCTTTGGAGCCTCAATTAAAGAATGGAAAGTGGTATCAGTGCCATTTTGTGCGTTAACACCTTTTGCTATTGTGATTTGAAAGGAGACCCCAGGCGTTGTTTGTCGTGCTTTTTTTATTAATAACATAATTGCAGGTTTGATGATGCCAAATTTTATATTATATTTTTTAAGCTCATTAATAAATCGATTTGAATCAATATCTTTACCTGCATATGCGGTAATAATTTGTGCTTTTGCAATTAGTTTATCGTCTGAAACATCGATAATTAACTGTGCATCTACTCGCATTGCGATAACAATGTTTGTATGAATATCGATTAACTGATTCTGTTTTAATGGCTGATGAAGGTACTTAATCGCTTCTTTTAAAGCATTCATCTCTATTTTGAAAGTTGCATATTGTGATTGTTTAATTAATTCAATTAGTTGCTGTAGTTCTGTCTCTTTATGTAAGCTGGCAATTGACAATAGAAGTTGTTGTTTGTCATTCGAAAGGCTAAACAGCTCTAGATTGTGATTGTTCATATAGCCCTTTTACACAAAGTGGTTAAGTATAAATATGATAGACATAAAACAACCACAATGAAATAGTGGCATTAAGTTGTAGGCGTTATTTTCTTTTAGTTGTGATTATAATCTATAAAAAGTGTCTGATTTTAAAAAATATAGCATGCGCTTATACACAAGTATCGAATAATTTAAATTTCATTATATGTCTAGATGTTATGTTATTGGTCCCTGAATTTTGACAATAAACATAACATGTTTGATGATTTATTTTGCGTAACACAACAAAAGATAACCGCTATAATCATGTCACATTTATATCCTAATATGCATTGTCAGGTGTGAGCTTAGACCACAAAGTAAGGCGCACATGAGTTGAACATATAGCGGTGGGTTTACTTTTCGACTTTTGCAATGTGATGCTAAACGCTAAGATCGAGCTCCGTACCAGAATAAAGGGGTTCTAAGTGTGCTTCTATTTAAAAAACAGTAGATTTGTTGAGTTACTTTATACCTCGCATATCTCTTCTGGAAAATATTGGCTCTAATATGTAGTTATACCAATTACAGTAAATAGCGGATCAATCTTACGGGTTAAAATAAACCCCTTCTGCTTTTATTTTTGTTATAAGGAACAACCAGTGACCACAACTTTTGCCTTAAATTGGTTCATTTCTCCTGTGTGATATTTGCTCACATAATTCATATAGTCGGTATTATAAATGGCTGTATTATTTTCTACTGTCTATTATTATTTGAAATAATAATAGTTGGTAAAGTATGATTTTTTCAAAGAAGCAATTAAAGGTCGTTAAACAAGTAAAAACAGAACTTTATGAATCGGTAAAGTGGTGCATTGCTCTGAGTCTGATGGTAATTCACTTGATTTTATGGATTTATTGGGCATATTTGTACAGAGTAGTTGCCATAGTTCATTGTGGTGCGTGTGTAGTGAAAATGTTCGCAGGGAAAGTTATTTATGCAGATACAAACAGATCAAATCCTCCTCTGTAATGCTATGCCTGTGGCTAAACAGCTCATTATTAAATTATTACTGTTCACCTTAATTCGCATTTATTAAGAGTCGAACTAATATTTAATAAGAGTAAATACTAGGAGGTGTTTTAATGTGGTTTTCTGCAAATAAAAAACAAAAAGAGTTACAACTTGATGCTTGTATTAAATAGTTAGAGCAAGACATTGAAAGTTTAACCTCAGAAAATAATTAATTGTTACAACAATCAGCCAAAATAAAGAAGCCTGAAAAATGCCAAGTTGAATCATCACGTAACAACCCCAAAGTATCTTTATGTATGAAGGTTACTGATTCAATAGATGGTATTGGTGATATATCCGTTGTCCATTCTCAGGAATTATTTGATAAAAAACAAAGCTTTTGAAACCTCTAAGCTTTTTTCACAAAGCACTATTCCTTTAGAGAAAATAAGGTAAAAATAGATATTTTATCGAGCTGATAAAGAGGGAGCATATATTTTATAAACTGAAAAATATAAAGTGATTTTTTATCACATGTTCATTGCCATTTGGGAAAGTGGTATTTTGAGAGCAAGGCGTAAAGTTTTTGTCTGGATAGATAAACTTTATTACGCTTGATGAACCGTATAAACAGGATCATGAAAATGGCGTACTGGCACTATAAATAACCCAGAGTTTAAAGGGAAAGTGTATAGCAAGCCTTGCTAGAATGGGAAAAACAAGTGAGGTGATGGTGAGTTTCCTTGATACTATTGAGCATGAGTCTGGTGTGAAATTAAATGAAGCAGCAACAGGTTATAATAGCAATCCGCGTAATTAAATGATCAGAAATTGTGTAGGGAAAATCAATGATAGCAAAGTGTTTGATTGACTAATAGCTGGCTATTGCAATTGAAAACAACGCAGATTCTATTGATTTTAATCAGTAAGAATGATCAGAACGTTGGCCGGATTGGTATAATGGTGACGTTGGGATTTTTAAAAACATAAAGTGAGAATATAGATGGCAAACCTTCTTGATACTGTTGATCAACGCACCAACTTAGTTGGGCAAAATAGATTAGAGCTTTTATTGTTTCACTTACAAGGACGGCAGCTGTTTGCAATTAATGTCTTTAAGGTGAAAGAGGTAGTAAAGTTACCTCCTTTAAACAAACTCCCTAACTCTCATCCTAAAATTTCGGGTGTTGCCGCTATTCGCGGACAGTCGATTCCCGTTATTAACTTGCGAGAGGCTATTGGGTTTAGAGCCATGGAGGTCGATGATGAGTGTAATTTAATTATTACCGAATATAATCGCACTGTGCAAGGTTTCTTAGTGGGGAAAGTTGAGCATATTGTTAATATGACTTGGAGTGAAATCATGCACCCGCCGAGTACGGTTGGGCGTAATCACTACTTAACTGCGTTAACTAAGCTACAACAAGGCGATAAAGAAGAGTTAGTTGAAATAATTGATGTTGAAAAAGTGTTAGCTGAAATTATTGAATATGATGTTTCTATCTCAGAAGGTGTGCTTGATAAAGATCTTGTTGATGATCTTATCGGGGTTAAAATATTGCATGTAGATGATTCATCAACGGCGCGAAATCAGGTGAAAGCAACCCTCTCTCAACTTGGTATTGAGATTATTGCAGTTGCAGACGGTCAACAAGCACTGGATCTTTTAAAGAGCTGGATAGCGCAAGGTAAACGTGTTGAAGATGAAATTTTAATGCTAATTACCGATGCAGAGATGCCTGTGATGGATGGTTATAAATTAACCTCTGAGATACGTAATAATCCAGATATGTCAGATTTGCACATTGTTTTAAATACCTCTTTAAGTGGCAGTTTTAATCAAGCAATGGTTGAAAAGGTAGGCTGTAATGCACTACTTTCAAAATTTCAGCCTGATGGACTAGTTGAAATGGTACAGAAAAAATTAAAAGAAAAGTTAAACAAGTAAAGCATTAGACCATTTCACTTATTTAATGGTCTATACCTCAAGGTGCTTTGTCAGTCACAAGTTCGGTGATCAGAGCAAGGCGCAACATGAGCGAATGGTTATTTTCTTTGTGATTGTGCCACCATGGTTTATAAGCAAGCTTACGCCCGAAGGGCAAAGTAACTCGATTGTTATAAATCTCGATTTAAAACAACCAGTAAAGACTTTAATTCTTTACTGGTTGTTTCCTTTGCGAAACTTGCAACGATGAAATGATTTATTTTAACCAGTAAGATTGATCCGCTATTTAAATTAATGTGATTCATCAATAAATCGTTGTAACGTGCCATTTTCATTAAGTTTGGAGAGGCCTAAATTGAATTTTTTTAGTAAAGATTTATTATTTGGATTTTCTTTTGAAAATAACAGATAGTAGCCCATTTTTCTAATTGGTTTCGGGTGTGAGGTAAAAAGAGCTACTGTTTCTGGTGAGTAGAGCGCTTTTAATATTGTATTGCCGATAGCAATATCAAGGAAGAAAATGTCGATTCTTCCTTGTAATAATTTTTTGAAATTTTGTGCATCACTGGGTACAAATTGTACGTCGATTTCTTTAATAAGCCGTTCAAACTCTTCACCGTAGTTATAACCAAGCGTTGCTCCCACCCGATATTTTTTTAAATCGGCGCTCGTTTCCCAATTAATGGTCTTTTTCTTAAGGTGAAAGATAACGGTTTTACCTGTTAATACACGGTCACTATAATAAAAAAACTTCTCTCGTTGCGTACTTTTATTCCAGAGTAAAGTACCATTGAGAAGGCCCATTTGTGCTTCTCGATACCCCCTTTTCCAAGGATAAAATTTGTAATTCACTTTAATGTTTTCAAGTGAAAACGCTTGTGTAACAATACGCGAAGCCAAACCATAATACGGTAAGTTCTCTGAGAGCCAAGGTGGCCACTCACCATTAGCAAGTGTGATCTCTTGTTGTGCGGATAATGCTGGCATAAAAATTAGTATTAATAATAGGGGGAAAGTGTGAATTGTTTTTACAATGATCATCGCTCCTATGGGTTTGAGGGTGCAGCTTAATAATATTTATTTGTATAATTAAGTAAGCTTAAACCATTGCCAGTAAAGCGTTATCATTTTAATTAAAGTTATAACGTTTTATTATTTTATTGTATTCTGGTTGCTTCTTTAGTTTATCTAAAACATCTTGCCAACGTTTAACCTGCTCTTTAGGAATGTTTTTGAAAGAGCAATATAAAGGCTTGTACCAAATAGTTTAATACCTGTTCGTTTTATCTCACTTGGTGAGAAACCTGCTTGTTTCACCATCTCTCCAATAACGGTTGTACCTGTGGCAATAAGATCAACACGCCCGTTGAGTTATAGTTTAATACTACTATTAGGATTATGTGTTAATACTAAATTATAAAATGCTATCTCTTCTAAAAAAATTGCTCTGGGAATCTTTGGCCAACAGCAATACACTTTGTTTAAGCGTGTATAAAAAATAGGATTATTGGCACGCTGAAAAAGGTAGATGTCATCGGAAAGGAGAGGGCCGATCCATTGATATTTATCTTATCTTTCTGCTGTTCTGAGCATCGGAAAAAGCACATGATTAGGATGTGTTTCAATATTTCTAATCGCTCACGCCCAGGGTAATACTCCAATATTATCGGGGTGTTAAATCTCATTGAGTAATAAACGGGTAATTTCAACAGCAACCCCTGTTAACTGATAAAAGTCAAAAGGGTTAAACTCTTCTGTCATTATTTTATAAATAGGGTTCGCTACTAATACATAAAAAGAAAAACACAGGACGATCAACATATTTTTAATAAAATAGAGCTGTTTCATCAGATAATCGTCCAAATAAAAATTGCACAATAGAAAGTCTAGTTTAAGGCTATTTTTTAGGCAAAAAATAGCGCGGAATATAAGCAAATTTATTGAAACATCACAGCTTCACCGTTTTATTGTTACTACTGTTTGCACATTGCTTTATTAATCTTTAATCTGTTTGTTCAAGAAAATTTTCCATAACTTTAATAAATAAGACTAGACTGAAAGATGAGTGATAAAACCCCCCCACAAACAGAGAATGAGTCGACAACGATTGAACGGGTAGAAACCGTATTAGTACCTCCATCCATGTATAACGTGTTATTACATAATGATGATTACACTCCAATGGATTTTGTTACTGATATATTGCAACGTTTTTTCCGTTTGGACAGTGAAAAAGCAACAGAAGTGATGCTTAATGTACATTATAAAGAGGTTGGAATATGTGGCACGTTTAGTGCTGAAATTGCAGAAACTAAAGTGATGCAAGTGATGAATTATGCGAAACAAAATGAGCATCCACTACGTTGCTCAATGGAAAAAGAGTCGTAAATATTCCAACTTGATAATCAACCCATTAAGGGGTCTCTATGTTAGATAAAGCCTTAGAAAATAGTTTAGATTTAGCCTTCCGTTTTGCGTTTGAAAAATCGCACGAATTTATGACTGTTGAGCACCTGTTGCTTGCATTACTTGAAAATAAAGAGATAAAAACGCTGTTAACCGCGTGCTCTGTTGATATTGTTTCACTGCATATTGAAATATTAACTTATTTAGAAAATACCCCCGCAGTGCCAGAAGTGCATAGCCAAGAGATAGAAATTCAGCCTACTATTGCTTTTGAGCGTGTATTACAACGTGCTATTTTTCATGTGCAATCATCGGGTAGCACAGAGGTTTCAGCGGGTAGTGTGTTGGTGGCCATATTTAGTGAGCAAGAATCCCAAGCGGTTTATCTGCTTAAAAAAGCGCATCTCTCCCGTTTAGATGTGGTTAATTATCTCTCCCATGGTATTAGTAAGTCGATTGATTCCGCACCTGCTATTTATCACGAACAACAAGAAACTGAGCAACCAGTTGAAAATAAAGAGGAGATGAAATTTACCATTAATCTTAATGAACGTGTTGAAGCAGGCGAGATCGACCCTTTAATTGGTCGTGATAAAGAGGTTGAACGTTGTGTGCAAATATTATGTCGTCGGCGCAAGAATAACCCGTTATTAGTAGGTGAAGCGGGCGTCGGTAAAACGGCCATTGCTGAAGGGCTTGCTTATCGAATCGTGAATGGTGAAGTGCCTGATGTCATTAATGACAACATTATTTACTCATTAGATATGGGCGCATTACTTGCGGGAACAAAATACCGTGGTGAGTTTGAACAACGCTTTAAAACGGTATTAACCACACTTGAAGAACAAGACAATGCCATTCTATTTATCGATGAAATTCATACGATTATAGGTGCAGGGGCTGCCTCTGGTGGACAGTTAGATGCTGCAAACCTACTCAAACCGCTACTTAGTGGCGGGAAATTGCGTTGCATGGGATCGACAACCTATAAAGAGTTCGGACAGATTTTTGAAAAAGAGCATGCACTGGCGCGTCGCTTCCAAAAAATAGATGTACTTGAGCCATCCGTTAAAGAGACGGGTCAAATACTGCTCGGATTACGCTCTCGTTATGAAGCGCATCATAATATTCGTTATACCAATAAAGCGTTGATGGCTGCCGCTGAATTAAGTGCTAAATATATTAATGACAGGCACTTGCCTGATAAAGCGATTGATGTAATTGATGAAGCGGGATCGCTGATGCGTTTATTACCTGCGAATAAGCGTAAAAAAACCATTGGTGTCTTAGAGATTGAAAATGTGATTGCTAAGATTGCTCGTGTTCCTAAAAATTCAGTGAGTAGCAGTGATAAAGAGCAGCTCGCTAAACTTCCTGAACGCTTAAAAATGACCGTGTTTGGTCAGAATAATGCCATTGATATTTTAACTGATGCCATTCACCTTAATCGTTCTGGATTATCAGATGAGTCAAAGCCGATTGGTTCATTTTTGTTTGCGGGCCCTACAGGTGTTGGAAAAACAGAGGTAACACAACAACTCGCTAAAGCGATGGGGGTTGAGCTATTACGTTTTGATATGTCTGAATATATGGAAAAACATACTGTTTCTCGGCTGTTAGGTGCGCCTCCTGGTTATGTAGGCCATGAGCAAGCGGGGCTATTAACCGATGCGGTGGTAAAAAATCCTTATGCCGTGTTGTTATTAGATGAGATAGAAAAAGCGCACAGTGATATTTATAATATTCTTTTGCAGGTAATGGATCACGGTACATTAACCGATAATAACGGCCGTAAAGCTGATTTTAGAAATATTATTTTAGTGATGACGACTAATGCAGGGGTGCGTGAGACGACGCGAAATAGTATCGGTTTTAAAGATCAAAAAGACTCACACAAAGTGATGGATGAGATCAATAAGTTATTTTCACCTGAATTTAGAAATCGACTTGATAATGTTATCTGGTTTGACCATCTTAGCCTTGAGGTTATCTACCAAGTGGTTGATAAGTTTATTGTGCAGTTACAAGTGCAACTGGATAAAAAGCAGATCTCGCTTGAAGTGAGTGAGAAATCACGTAGATGGCTTGCCGAACATGGTTATGACAAAGCGATGGGCGCACGACCTATGGCACGTTTGATCCAAGAAAAACTGAAAAAACCGTTGGCGAGTGAGATCCTCTTTGGTGAATTACAAAATGGTGGGAGTGTGACCGTAGAGTTGGATAAAGACGGAGAAGGAATTATCTTTAGTTATGTGAAAACACTTGTGATGAGCGAGTAGAAAATCGACACAGGGGCAGGTTTTGTCCCTGTGTTAACACTTTCTAGCTTTCTAGCTTTTCATAAGCAATAGGATCGGTCAGTCCATTCTTCTCGAACGCTTCCAGACGCTCTACACAACTACCACATAAACCACAAGCTTTTTCGCGACCGTTATAACAGGTCCATGTTTTACTGTAATCGAGGCCCATGCGCAGACCATCTTTTAAAATACCTATTTTATTGCTGTTTAAGTAGGGAGAATAAATTTCAGTCTGCTCATAGTTAGCAACCGCTGCCACATCATTCATCTTTTCAACAAAGATAGGACGACAGTCAGGATAAATTTCATGATCGCCAGAATGCGCGCCATAATAGACTTGTTCCGCACCGATAGAAACAGCATAACCTATTGCTAAAGAGAGTAAAATCATATTACGATTGGGTACAACGGTACTTTTCATATTCTCATTTTGATAGTGACCTTGCGCCACATCAATGGAGTTATCGGTCAATGATGAACCACCAATTAACTGATTAATTGCAGAGATATCAATCACTTTGTGGTTAATACCCAACTCAGAACAGACCGAACGTGCCACATCAATCTCTTTGATATGACGCTGTCCATAATCAAATGTTAAAGCAAAAGGGGTTAATCCTTCTTCCACTGCTTTGTGTAAAACCGTGTAAGAATCCATTCCACCCGAGTAGATAACAACGACTTTTTTTTGCATTTTGGTTCAATTTCCTTTATAAATCAGGTCAGTCATTTTGTGACCCATATCAACCATTGAGTATAACCGCTAATGCATAAAAACTACAAAGTAAATGAACTGTTTCAAACCATTCAGGGTGAAGGATTTTATACCGGTGTGCCCGCTATTTTCCTTCGTTTACAAGGCTGTGATGTCGGCTGTGCATGGTGTGATACCAAGCATACGTGGGAGATTGATCCAGACAAGCAGAGTGTGCTTAATCTATTAACCGATCGTAGTAATGAGTCTGATCGCTGGTCTGATGTCAGCGCACAGCAAATTATAGATGAGATAAAACGTTTAGGTTATACCGCTAATTTAGTGGTGATAACAGGCGGAGAACCTTGCATGTACGATTTGCGTGAATTGACACATCTACTGCATGAGTTTGGTTTCCACACACAAATTGAAACAAGTGGTACTTACCCTGTTTTAGTAGACAGTTATAGCTGGGTAACGGTGTCACCTAAAATTAATATGCGCGCTAAAAAAGAGGTGTTGGTATCTGCTCTTGAGCGTGCCAATGAGATAAAACATCCTGTTGGTACTGAGAAAGATATTGAACAGTTAGATGCACTTTTGCATGGATTAAAATCGTTAAAAGATAAAACTATCTGTTTACAGCCCATTTCCCAAAAAGCCAAGGCAACCGCATTGTGCATGCAAATCTGTATTGAGCGTAATTGGCGTTTATCGGTGCAAGTGCATAAGTATTTGGATATTGATTAAAGTATTTGGCGGTTAGGTAAATCAGGAGAACTGAAGCCTCATTTTTCATGAGGCTTCAGTTTTGCACGGGCTTTTATTTTTCAGGGATAATTTGAAAAACACGATTAACCTGTTTTATGCCTGAAATTTTACGCACAATATTTGTTGCTGCATCTGCGGTTTTTTTATCAACACGACCAATTAAAAATAGTTCTGCATCTTCTGTTACTACCTTTATCTGAAATGAGTTCACATCTGCATTAGTGGTTAATTGGCTTTTTGCTTTCATGGTTATCCAGCTATCTTGACTCTGTTGCGTAAAACCGATAGGCCGATTGATACGCAGTTGGTTATAAACTTCTTTGAGCCCGCTTAAGGTGTTTAACGTTGCTTCAATCTGGTTTTTTTCTGCTTCGCTACTCACTTGACCAATAATAAGTAAGTAACCATTATTAGTGATAAAATTAATGCGTATATTATGATTGTTGAGGGCTAACTCATTAATTTTATCAAGCGCTGCTAATGCTAAGTTATCATCGTCTATCTGTGTTGAGAGTGATCGTTCGTCACTGGTTACGGCAACGGCAGTGCCCGCAATGACAATTAAACCACCTGCACAGCCTTGTAATAAAATCAGACTTAACAAAAGAATGAGCTTTTTTTTCATATTAAATAGGCTTAATGTTGAGGGAACAGTTGTTGGTCAATCAAGTCACTTAGGCAGTTGATCACCAAAAGATGTATCTCTTCGATACGTGAGCCTTTGTCACTGGGTGCGCGGATTTCAATATCATCAGAGCCTAATAACCCTGCTAATTCACCGCCATCAACACCATTAAGCGCAATAATTTGAATCGATTTACTCAGCGCTGTTTCCACCGCTTTTATCATATTGCGGCTATTTCCGCCGTGACTTATCACCAGTAAAATGTCACCACTTTGCGCAAGTGCAGAGATCTGTTTTGCATAAATTTCATCAAAGTGACTGTCTGTTGCAATCGCAGAAACCAGAGCAGAGTCTGCGGTAATTGCGATGGCTGGTAGTGATGGGCGATCGGTTTCATATTTATTGAGTAGATGAGATGAAAATATTTGTGCAAGTGCAGCCGCCCCTCCATTGCCACAGACAAGAATTTTATTGCCTCGAATAAGTGAGCTAGCTAAGGCGAGAGCTGCTTTTTCAATCGACTCAGGTAAGGCTTCTGCTGCCACTATTTTGGTTTGGATGCTCTCTGCGAAATGAGCTTGTATTTTTTCTTTTATCATGAGTTCTCTTATCTATATGCCTTTTAAATTTAGGCTTGAAAAGCATCTTTTACCCAGAGGGGCTCTGCATTACTCTCATCGAGTGCGATAGCATCAAAACGGCAATAGGGCTCAGCGGTTAACTGTGCTAAATAATGCATTGCTGTTTTGATTATTTTGCGTTGTTTAGTTTGATTAATGGAGGCTAATGCCCCACCAAAGTGTCCATTTTTTCGATAGCGTACTTCAATAAAGACTAAGCTATCTTGATCAGACATAATTAAGTCTATTTCACCAAAACGACAATAATAGTTCTGGTGAAGCAGGATTAATCCGCGATCTTGTAGGTAACTCAATGCCTTTTTTTCTGCCCTGACTCCTGTGGAGTTACTTGGTTGTAGCAGGCGAGGCAACTTCAAAAAGCACTCCATTTTGATATTTTGCCCAACTTAATTTTGCTTGGATGCTGTTATCTTCATCTAAGCGTAACTCACCAATCAACCCTTTATATAAAGCATCATTGCTGTTTTGTAGATAGATTAATTGCTCAATCAGTTGGTAGCTATCAAATCCTAGTGCAAATAGGCGTAAAGTGCTAAAAGATTGCTTTTTCCACGCCTGTTTAACTTCAATACTTAATGCACTGTCTTGGTTTAATAAGAAAGGATGATCAGAGAAAACTAAGCGTGATAGTTCTTTATTTTGCATGTTATTACGATCAAAGCTGTGACTGCGTGAACTTGCATAAAGTGGAATTTTTTTAGCAAATGGGCTAACAGCAACGTCGATAAAAGGTTTTAATAAAATAAGCTCATCACGTTTACTCACAATATAAATTGCATCGACATCACGACGACTACGTACTTCTGTTTTAAGTGATATTTTTGTAATTGCTTGCATCTGATTGATACGGCGTTTACTTTTACCTGTTTGTAATACGTCATCAATAAAGTTGGCAAATTTTGCTTTTGATTGAAAATAGTACACTTCAATTTGCACATCACTTGTCGGTGTTAGCGCTGCCCATTGTTCTCTAAATGCTTGAGCGACACGTTTGCCATAATTTGATTTTGGTACAATAATGAGTGGGTTTTTATGTTGATCGACGTTGATCATTGTTGCTGCTTGTTTTGCTTCGTTTTCAGGAGAGAGTGGAAATGCATAGTGCCATGCAACCGTATTATTTTCTGTTGCTTCTAACGCCACTGTTTCAGTATCGGCTTGAGAGACTGTTTTTAGTGTTTCTACTTTTTTTGCAAAACTGTTCAATGCAAGTACAGGTATATTTTCAATCAGTGGCAATAATTGCTCAATCTCTTTCTTCATTAGAGGGCCAATAACGAAGTCGATATTCTTCTCTTTAAGTTGTACTGCGAGTGCTTCAGATGTTGTCGTCTGTGTATCAAAAAAGTGTAGTCTGGGAGTGTTTATCTTGTCAGCACTTTTTTGCTGATGATAATAAGCATTGAGTAACCCCAGTTGAATCGCTTTTCCAGGTTTTGAAAATCGCCCTGAAAGTGGTAGTAATACCGCAATATTATCAGGCTGATAGGGAGTAAATTTAGCAATATCTGTTAATACCAATGGCATAAACAGTAATGTGGCGTGGTCTGAGTAAGTCACTGTCCATCGTTCTAATGCACGTGTTAGGCGGTTAGGGCGTAATTTGTTGTTTTGGTAAAGTGCTGCCAGTGCATACCAACCCGCTTTAAAAGTAGGATCGACTGTGAGCGATGCTTTCACTGCTACGATAACATCTGTTTGCTCGCTAATCTCTTCAGCGTTGATAACTGTCTCAACTGTTTTTTCGATGTCAGAATTAGAGCTTATTAAATCTGTTTCCACTGTTTGGTATTGCGTTAATGTTTCCATCGGCAACAGTGCTAACTGTGCTAATAATAGATCGTTATAAGCTTGTTTTTCTATATCAATGGTTAGGCGAGGTGCGAGTAATAACAAACTTTCAGAGGCTTCAAGAGGTAACTCATGACGAATGTGCAAAGTAGCTTGTAGCTTTAAGTAGTGGATAAGATCCGTTGGGTTAAGCATTTGATTATTTATACGAGTTAATGCAATTTGTGTTTCAGGTAACTTGTTTTGTGCATAAAACTTATCAGCAACTAATAATCCTAACGTGGCAGATTGCTCTGCTGTTAATACGTTAGTTTGCAATGATTCGATCACAGCATCAGCCATCACAAATTTCTTTTCTTTGATTAATGCTTGTATCGCGAGAAATTGCCATTCTAAATTTTCATCACTGCCCAACTGCTCATCTTTGTTAAGATAAAAATCAGAGCTTGCATCTAGCTCACTAAAAAGTGCAGGCGGCACATCTTCAAGTGGAATGGTAGTGGTGCAAGCTGTCATGAACGTAATTGTTGTGAGCACTATTAAATAGCGAGTGATGCGTTTTTTAAGTAAAACGTTCAAAGTAGTGTCCTTTATCATATCTGTATAGGTATCAATAGTTATAGTGTAATATTGTGGCTTGCGTTAAACAATCTTATTCACTCTTTAATAGGCTAATAATATGTCTCAGTACAGCGAATCGCCATCAAACTTTCCAGCCAAACTGTATATCGTTGCCACGCCTATTGGTAATATTAGCGATATTAGTTACCGTGCGATTGAAACACTGCAACAAGTTGATTTGATCGCTGCAGAAGATACCCGCCACAGTGGTAAATTATTAAGTCACTATCAAATTAAAAAGCCGATGTTTGCACTGCATGATCACAATGAACGTGAGCGCGGTAAAGTATTAATAGAAAAAATCAAAGCGGGTCAATCGGTTGCCCTTATTTCCGATGCGGGCACCCCTTTAATTAGTGATCCCGGTTATCACCTTGTGAATGAATGCCGAGCACAAGGGGTTGATATTGTGCCCATTCCTGGTGCTTGCGCAACTATTGCTGCCTTAAGTGCTGCTGGGCTACCTACTGATCGATTCTCATTTGAAGGTTTTTTACCCGCCAAAGAGAAAGGCAAGCAGGATAAACTCAATGCCTTAATTGAAGAGACACGCACGATGGTGTTTTATGAATCCCCACGTCGCATCATCGATACTGTACAACAAATTATCAATATTTTTGGCGCTGATAGAAAACTGGTGATTGCGCGCGAACTGACTAAGACCTTTGAATCTTTTTACGCAAAATCTGCAAGTGAGATGTTAACTTGGCTCAATGAAGATACTAATCATTGTCGTGGAGAGTTTGTGCTAATGGTTGCTGGGGCCGTTATTGATAGTGATGCAATCCCGCAAGTTGCATTAAATACCTTAAAATTACTAAAAGAGCAGTTACCACTCAAAAAAGCAGCTGCATTGACTGCACAAATCCACTCACAAAAGAAAAATACCCTCTATAAATGGGGATTAGAAAACTTATAACTTTATTACTTAAAACGACTGCTATATAATCCGCCTCGTAGTCGGCTAAATCGTCGCCGCCATATTGCTATCGATAATTGCTATTTATAGTTAATAGGGGGAGGAAAGTCCGGGCTTCATAGGGTAGGGTGCCAGGTAACGCCTGGGTAGCGCGAGCTAACGACAAGTGCAGCAGAGAGGAGACCGCCTTCTAATAACTTGTTATTAGTCGGTAAGGGTGAAAGGGTGCGGTAAGAGCGCACCGGCTAATGGGTAATCATTAGTGCAAGGTAAACTCCACCCGAAGCAAGACCAAATAGGCTTCCTGAGGTATGACCCATACTGGAAGCGGGTAGGTTGCTTGAGTCTGTGAGTGATTGCAGACCTAGACGAATGACGATTCACGACAGAACCCGGCTTATCGGCCGACTACAACCATTTTAAGCCCAGTTTACGCAAGTAAACTGGGCTTTTTTGTATCTATAGTTTAAGAGAGTGCTAAGAAAAAGATCTGGACACCCAAAGCTTTAATTCTTTAACTTGTTGATTTTATTTGTATCAAGATATGGATGCCCCCGATTTACAATGCAACCAGACACGACAAAGCTGATGTTTCATTCAGATCAAGGTGTGCAATATAGTGCCTATCTGTTCAAAGAGTGCTTATCATTACATGATATTACTCAGAGTATGAGCAGGCGAGGTAATTGCTGGGATAACGCGGTACAAGAGCGTTTTTTTAGAAGCTTGAAAAGTGAATATTTGAATGGATTAATTTTCATTAATCATAGGTCGGTGATTGATGCAGTGACATTTTATATTCGTTATTATAATAATAAACGACTGAATTC
>NZ_ATUO01000057.1 GCF_000420245.1 Psychromonas hadalis ATCC BAA-638
AAATACAATCTGTTAGCTCTGAAGATATGACAAAATTAGCAGAAACATTAAAAGATAAGTTAGATAAATTCTCATTTGGCAATGCGAGCTGGAGTACCAATATTCGTACCGAACAACGTAATATTGCTAATATTGAAGAAAGTGATGATGTAGAGCTTTTTTAATCTCTTTTATCTCCACGCTAAAATAGAAAAAGGGACGTTTAGCGTCCATTATACCAATCCGCCTAAGTAACTGATCGTTTTTACTGGTTTAAATGACTAATATCTGTGTTGCATTCAATCGCAATAGCCGGCTATTACTCAATCATGCGCCTTAATCTTAGTCATTTATCCTGCGTAAAACCTGATCATTATATTAAGCGGAATGGTATTAGATGATGTTTTATATAAACTTAAAAGCGTGGAGAATCCTCTTTCATGCCATTATCTTGTGCATCTTTAATACACTCAGCTTCAGTCTCAAAATTTTTGCTCGAAGCACCTAACATCTGTCCATTTTTAGCGGTTTTATACCAACACCATTTATTTCTTGAATCGGTATAGACCTTCCATTTATCTGACATTTATTACTCCTATTCAATCCATTAAACTGATCACAGTAGAGTAAGCATAGTCTAAAAAATGTTATTAGTTTGTACCACCAACAGTCAATTGATCAATTTTAACAGAAGGTTGACCAACACCAACGGGAATACTCTGCCCTTCTTTACCACAAACACCGACACCCGTATCTAGCTCCATATTATTGGCGACCATCGAGAGATGTTTCATTGCATCAAAACCATTACCAATTAACGTCGCGCCTTTAATGGGCGCGGTGACTTTACCATCTTCAATCAGGTACGCTTCAGATGCGGAAAACACAAACTTCCCTGAGGTAATATCTACCTGACCGCCACCAAAGTTAGGTGCATAAATCCCTTTTTTAACACTGCTAATCAGTTCCTCATGCTCATATTCACCATTAAGCATAAAAGTATTGGTCATGCGTGGTAGCGGTAGATGTGCATAGGACTCACGGCGACCATTACCTGTTGGCGCAACGCCCATTAAGCGCGCATTGAGTTTGTCTTGCATGTAACCTTTTAATATTCCTTTTTCAATTAATACATTACGTTGTCCAGCAGTACCTTCATCATCTATATTAATTGAACCACGACGATCTTTAAGAGTGCCATCATCAACAATAGTGCAATGTTTAGAGGCAACCTGCTCGCCTATTTTTCCACTGTAAGTGGAGGTTCCTTTACGGTTAAAGTCCCCTTCTAAACCATGACCGACCGCTTCATGTAATAAAACACCCGGCCACCCTGCGCCAATAATAACCGGCATCGATCCAGCGGGCGCATCAATGGCATCAATATTGATTAATGCTTGGCGCACAGCAGCGCGCGCATAGGAAAAGGCTTGCGTTTCTCCTTCAACTGTATCGGTGAAATAATCAAGATCAAAACGACCTCCTCCACCCGCACTACCATGCTCACGTTTACCCTTTTTTTCAATTAATACTGACACACTAAAACGTACTAAAGGACGAATGTCAGTGGCCAATGTGCCATCACTGGCGGCGATTAAAATCTCTTCATAAACCGCATTTAATGAAACAGTCACTTCACAAACAGCAGAATCTAATGCGCGGGTAAAAATATCCACCTCTTTTAATAATGCTATTTTTTTCTCTTGTGGCAGACTCTTAAGTGGATCAGATTCACCATAGATAAGTTTCTGTTGTGTGGGTAAAATCAGCTTTACCTGTCGCTCTTGACCACTTTGAACGATACTTCGCGCAGCGGTTGACGCGTCAGTAAGCGCTTTCGCTGATATTTGATCTGCATAAGCAAAACCTGTTTTTTCACCAGAGACAGCTCGTATTCCCACGCCTCTATCGATATTGTAACTGCCATCTTTTACGATGCCATCTTCAAGCATCCAAGATTCATGACGACTCGATTGAAAATAAAGATCTGCATAATCTATTTGTGGCGTGCAGAGTCGGCCTAGTTGTAACTCTAAATCGGCAATGGATAACTGTGCAGGGGCTAAAAAGCGCTCACAAACTTGTTCAAAAGACATACTTCTTTCCTTATTTTAAAACGCTAATAAATTGGTTATGTGTTGTTATTGGCATACTCGTGCGTAATTCATCTAATTTTATTTTATTAAATGGGGCAGTCACACAACCTTCACCCATCTCAAGTTGGTCTAATACTTCTCCCCACGGAGAGATTATCATCGAGTGACCATAGGTTTCTCGGGAGCAAAGATGTTTTCCACCTTGATTGGCAGCCACGATATAACATTGATTTTCTATCGCACGGGCTTGTAATAACGGCAACCAGTGCGCCTTTCCTGTTACCTGTGTAAAAGCGGCGGGTAACAGCAAAATATCTGCACCTTGGCGACGCAAAGCCTGAAAAAGTGCAGGAAAACGCAGATCGTAACAGATAGCTAATCCTACTTTGTAGCTACCTTGTGCAGTTTGCCAATTAAAAAGCTGTAACGATTTACCCGCAATAAAAGTATCAGACTCTTTATAAACGGCTTGCTGATCTGCCACAAGCGCGTCAAACAGGTGAATTTTATGATAATGACAGATCAACTTGCCAGTGGGTGAAAAAACCAAACTTGAAGTATATATCTTGGCCTTAACAGCACTTTTAATCGGGAAGCTACCACAGACCAAATAAATGCTATATTGCTTGGCTAAATGGCTAAGTTGCGTTTGCCAAAAGCCATCATCCAGAGGCTCTGCTAAGACTAAATAATCCTCTCGCATTGCAAAACTTAATACGTTTTCAGGCAGTAAAATCAGTTGATTTTTTACAGGTGCTAAAGCAGTTAATAATTGTTTAATGCGATTTAAGTTCTCTTCTGGCGAGGCTGTACTAACCAGTTGCAAGGCACCAAGGCTAGAATCCATGTTTTCGTTCACCTTGTTGCTCACTCATCTTTTGTAAAACCTCACTATTCTCCAACTTTATTTTACCACGCTGACGGGTCACCAATTTGATCGTAGGATTACTTAAATCCCCTTTTACACTGAAATCGACGCGGATAATAGTATCGACCACAGGCTCTAATATTTTGGTCAGCATCAACACAGCAGCACCTGTTAAGGGATTAATGGCAAAGGCGGCCAATACCGGCAAGCTAGAGGTCACAGCGGGGCTGTAACTAAATTTATAATTGGTATCTTGGTTAGGCAAGTCAATTAAACCATTGCCGGTTATTTTCCCTGCCGAGCCATCTAAATAAAAGTCATCGTTACTGATCACACCATTTTTAATATTACCTGAAAATGTTAACTCATCAAAATTGAATCCTTTGGCAAACACATTATCAAATTCTAAATTTAACGAACGACGAATACCATCAAGACTAAAAACACTTAATAAACGTGCGCCTTTATCACTTACCTCGGTAATTGCACCATCGGTTAGCCGCCCTGAAAATGCCCCATTTAATGATTCAACATTTGCCTGCCACGGCGCGCCAATCCAATTAAATGCACCTGTAAGCTGTGCTTTTTGATGGTAAACAGGGCTAGAAAAACCAAAACGTTTTATAATACTATTGTTTTTATCACCTTCACTGTCAACAATAACATTGGTACGACGCTGATCCCAAAATCCTGAGATATTGGTAAACTCATTGCCCCCTCCAATCTTTAAATAATCAATATTAAGGCGTTTCTTGGTGGGGTAAATATGCAAACTAACGGGAGATAAATCGATCTCTTTATAAATACAGCTTTCACACGCAATAAATAGCTCAGGATAATCTGCACGTAAATTTTCACTCTGAGGTTTCATTGCCTGTTGCGCCCCTTGAAACAGTGTTGTATCAAACTCTTGAAAGTTAATTTTCTTGATATCTACATCAAAGCGCACGGGAATGCCAGGACGATACTCAATAAAGGTTTGCAATTTATCAGAGGCAATTTTTGTTTGCCAACGACCATCATGGGTCGTTGCGTTTGCGCTGAAAATAGTAAGAGGCTGATTAAAGAGGTTAAGATGCTTAATGTTTACATTGATCTCATCCAACGCAACAAGTGCTACACGCTCCTCTTCTAATTCATTAACCGCTTCTGGGACAAAATTGTCTTTTTCAGCTAACCAATAGTTATACCAATCACTGACATTTAACGCCTCTAAATTAACATTAATAATTTGTTTATTGTTATCAAGAACATTTATTTCTGATTGACCAATAGTAAGGTTAAAGTAGGAAATGAATTGCTTGCCCGATTGGTAATCAAGCCGGCCATCAAAGCCAAGTTTATCTTCAATTGCGATTTTTACGTGGGTGCTATTATCACTGCCTGAGACACTAATTTCAGTTGGCCAGGCATGCAGTGGGTTCTTATAAAATGGTGCAGGCAGTTTACCTTTAACCCCTTGCGTGGCAGAATTTAAGGTCACATCAAACTGGTAACCTCCTGAATATTGATGCTTAAACGTTACTTTTCCAAGCCAATCTAAATGGCCCGATAACTTTAGAGGTTCAAGTTGCTTATGATAACGACTTAATGCTGTCAGCTCCCAAATACCACTGACATCCGCATCAATTTGATAATTATTTTTATTTTCAAGTGTATTAAAAGAGAGCTGCAAGGGCTGTTCAAACAGTGATGCGCTGATATTTTTAGCGTTTAAATTACCATCAACAAAAGTAAAACGACCATTAACCGCGTTTAGTGGCATCACTAAACCATCAGCAAGTTCAACGTTCAACTCATTGTTTTTTAGTAATATCTCCCCCGTAATTTTAGTTTGCACTTGCTCACGATTAAATGGCACACTGATGGTGAGATCGCCCGTAAGGTTGCCATGAATATCAATAATAGAAAGCGCTTTACCCACACTATTTTTAAGCGGTGAGGCTTTGAGGTAATCACTGATTTTTTGTGCATCTTCACTGATTTTTGCTTTAATAATTAACATACCATCAGGATGTAGGTGATCCACTTTAGCAGTTAATTTAGCGACCTTAACATCACCTAAAGAAGCACTTTTTGAATCCATTAATAGGTAATCATTTTCAAAAAACAGATCTAAATCTAAATTTGTTAACCCTTGCCACTTACCATAAAAATCATATTGTGCATCACGCAGTGGTATCCATGCTTGGAAAATACCGTTATTTTGTAAGTAAGGATAATGGTTAAATGCCCCATACCAGAGAATTTTCGCGCCCTTTACATGCCCCTTCTTAAGCGTCGGTTCCAGATATTCAAAGACACTCTTACCCAGTGCTTTTTTCGGAAGATAATATTGCACTTTACTGGCATCATTAAGTGAGGCATAACTGTATAAACTTAAAAAAGGGCTTTGATTTTTTGCTTTTTCATTGGGCAGAAAAACAGAAAATTCAGTGATTGTATCAAGCTCATTAGTGGTTAGTAGTGTCTGCTCACTAAACAGCTTTAATCCCGTTTCTGTTTGTAACCACTGCATGGCAATATCACCTGACTTAACAGGCATACTACGGCTAAATTGACCATCAAAATAGATCTTCTGTTTAGGCAGTCTAATATGTAAATAGCCGTTTTTTAGTGAACCAGAAAGTTCGATATTGGCATTACTTAAGCCGGGAATAACACCAACTGGGCGGTTTTTGAATGCATTTAGCTTCACGCTAAATTGAAGTTCATCCAAGCTGTTTTTAGAAAGACCAATCTGTTTAATATCGGCATCAATATCAAATGCCCTCAATGAGGTTATCTGCTCTGCGCTAAGATCTGAATATAAAAGATAAAAAGGGATCACATCTTTAACAGCTAAACCATTGAGGTCTAAGCGCATGGTGCTTTTATCTCCTTTACCACTAACCTGAAATTGCGTCTGCTGCCTTTGATTGCGACTAATATCAAGATCATAGCTGTCTAACAACCAGCCATTATCACTGTTTGTTAGCTGTAATAAACCACGATTAAGCCCCCAACTATGGGTTCTATTGAGCTGTGACCAAGAGAATTTACTTTCTTTTAATTGCAGTTGAATCGTATTTATCTTATTAATTGAAAACGTAACCCATGCATCAAATCCAATGACAGCTTCAATGATCTCAGCATCTTTATGAGTCTGTTCAATCAAGTAATCGGTGATATTGAGGTTATCTGCTTGTAGATATAGATTACCTGAATCATTTTCAGGAAAAAGATCCACGACAAATTTTAAGCTATTTTTCCCAAATGTATCAGGGAAACTTGCTTTACCAATACCTTGATGCTCATCCCCTTCGTTTAACCAACGTAACTGTTCTATAATAATAGTTTTGGGTTTCCCTAGCTGATCGGTGAAGTTAACCGTGCTATTTTTAATTGAAAACTTTTTGAATTGCGTTAAAAAAATATTTTTTAGTGTTTCAATGGTGAGCTGAGATTTTCCTGATGGGTCACGGCCTGATGATGTTGTTTTTATAGTGAGTTCGGCACCTTGTAAAGAGATACGATTAAAATTTAACTGCTGTTCGGTCACTGAATCCCAAAAATTCAGATGTAAAAAAACATAATCAAGTGTTAATACAAAAGGCAGATCTTCTGAATCAAGTAACTGCACGTTATTTAATGTGAGTACCATGCCCGAAAAGTCAATACCCGCCGAAAGGTCATCAACAGAAATATTTACTTGATATTCGGAGGTTAACCACTCAATGGCTTGCTCTTTATAGTCTTCAACACTAATAAATAAAATGCGCGCGGTGCTCAGTAACACCGCTAATAAAACTAGCTTTACGGCGATTAAAATATAAAAACGCTTTAACCAGCGAACGGTAAAATGTTTCAATTATCGTTCCATTTTTTATGACTTTTATTCACGCTATAACTCACATCATTACAACATCAAACTGCTCAGGGCCATACATCGGTTCAGCATTAATTTTCACCTGTTTTTCCATAAACAAGATCAGCTCCCCTAAGCTATGTGATTCATCGCCCTGCAGTGCTTCTGCAACAGCTGGTGAGGTGTAAACGACAAAATAATCCGCTTCATAAGCACGATTAACACGTAATACTTCACGCAAAACTTCATAACAAACCGTTTCAACGGTTTTAACATAACCACGGCCATTACACTGCGAACATTCCCCACAAAAAATATGTTCAAGGCTCTCCTGTGTGCGTTTACGCGTCATCTCGATAAGACCAAGTGGTGAAAAATCATTAATATGGGTTTTCACGCGATCTTTAGCAAGGGCTTGCTCAAGGCTAGTAAATACACGGCGCTTGTGTTCATTTGAACGCATATCAATAAAATCAAGAATGATAATACCACCCAGATTACGTAAACGTAGTTGACGTGCAATCGCTTGTGTCGCTTCAATATTAGTATTAAAAATGGTTTCTTCTAAATTGCGATGACCCACAAATGCACCGGTATTAATATCCACGGTGGTCATCGCTTCAGTTTGATCAATAATCAGATAACCACCTGATTTAAGTTCAACTTTTCGTTCCAGCGCACGTTGCACCTCATTTTCAACATCAAACAGATCAAAAATAGGACTTTCACCTTCGTAATACTCAATTTTATCTGTCAGCTCAGGCACGAACTCGCTAGTAAACTCTTTGAGACCTGTAAAAGTAATTTTTGAATCTACACGGACTCGATCGATTTTTGTGCCAACAAAATCACGTAAAATACGATATGGCAACACTAAGTCTTGATATAGCAGTTTATTTTTAGATTTATGGCGCGCTTTGCGTTTTAATACTTTTGCCCAAACACGTTGTAAGAAAGCCGCATCATGTTGCAACTCTGCTTCTGGCGCGCCTTCGGCAGCCGTGCGAATAATAAAACCGCCCAATTCATTAATGCAGGTTTGGGTGATTTTCTTTAAACGGTTACGCTCTTTTTCACTCTCAATACGTTGTGAAACCCCGACATGCGCACTGCCCGGCATAAACACCAGATAACGTGAAGGCACAGTAATATCAGTGGTTAAACGGGCACCTTTTGTGCCCAGTGGATCTTTCACCACCTGCACCATGATATCTTGTCCTTGACGCACTAATTCAGAGATATCAGCCACCTTAAACTGTGCTTTCTCTGTCTGTGCAACACACTCAGTATGAGGCACAATGTCCGAGGCATGTAAAAAAGCGGCTTTATCTAAACCAATATCAACAAAAGCCGCTTGCATACCCGGTAAGACACGACACACTTTGCCTTTATAAACATTACCAACAATCCCTTTGGTCGCTAAACGCTCAATATGTAACTCTTGTAAAATGCCACCCTCAATCAACGCCACACGCGATTCTGTTGGGGTGATATTCATTAATAACTCAACCGACATAAGACGATTCCTTTATAAATTCTTTAATTAACTGATCTGTTTCATAGAGAGGTAAACCAACGACTGCACTGTAACTGCCGTTAATATTAGTAACAAATTTCCCTCCAATGCCTTGAATACCATAACCGCCTGCTTTATCAAGAGGCTCACCAGTATGCCAATAATCACTTATTTCTTGTTCAGTGAGTTGCTTAAAACTGACCGCTGTTTTTACTAAAATCTGTTTTGTGTGTTGGTCGTTAACTACGGCAATGGCCGTGAACACCTGCTGTGTTGCGCCTGACATGATTAACATCATTTCACGCGCATGGGTTTTATCACGAGGCTTCTCTAAAACAGTCTCCGCAACCACCACAATCGTGTCAGCACCTAATACCGGTCTATCTTTTTGACTATTTATAAAACCTGCTTGTGCTTTTTGCAACGCTAAGCGTGCCACATATTGCACTGGCGACTCAGCAACATCTCTTTGCTCTTTTATATCTGCTTTTACGCGTGTAAAGGAGACGCCTATTTGGGTTAAAAGTTCCGCTCGGCGGGGGGAATTTGAAGCAAGGTAGATCATGGTCTCACTCAGTCTATTATTGTTGTTATTCATACTATGAAACCTTAAAACGCTGGCGAATATAGCGCATAAAAAAGAAGAACCATGGCCAGACTAACATCGAGGTAAATATCGACCAAAAATAGTGTTTATGTAATACGATATCCTGCAAACTAGACGCTAACCAGTACAGAGCAAACTTAGTAAATAAAATAAATAAACCCACTAACAGTGTTGTTTGTACCATAGTAAAGTAACGAATGCGCTGATAGCCGATACTGACAAAATAGGCCAGTAACGAAAAAATTAATGCATGTGTACCCAGTGTTGAGCCTAATAATAGATCTAATAAGAGCCCGAGTACAAAAGCATGAGTAATACTAACGCGGTGCGGTAACGCTAACACCCAGTAGAAGATAACCAGTACTATCCAATCAGGTCTAAAGGCATTTAAAAAGAGTGGCAGAGGATAGATTGCACCAATTAGTGCGATAAAAAAACTGCTATAAATAACACGATAACTATTCAGCAGAGGCATCTTCGCTCTCCAGATCTAGCGCAGACTCAGATTCTGTATATTGATGATCATTCCATAATAATAGCAAATAACGACTTCGGTCTAATAACGCCACAGGTGTTGCTGTTACCTCTGCGTATAAAGCCCCCTCTTGATAGTCAAAACGACTTATTTTTGCAACAGGGTAACCTGCTGGGAAACGTCCGCCTAAACCAGAGGTTACGAGTAAGTCTCCCTCTTTAAGATCAGCATTACTCTGCACAAAAGGCAGATTAAGTTTATTCCATGCACCACTGCCATGCACAATAGCAACAATATCATTACGCTGTACTCGCACCGGAATACCATGACTTGCATCGACAATCAGGAGCACACGACTGGTGGTACTGCCCACTTGTGAAACCTGACCAACGACCCCTTGTTCATTAATAACAGGTTGTCCAAGGTAAACACCATCAACTGCACCTTTGTCGATAAGCAGTTGATGAGTAAAGGGATCAGAGCGTAAACTCATCACCTCGGTGATCATACGTTTAGCACTAAAGTTACGTTGCGAATGAAGCAGTTCACGCAGTTGCTTATTTTCATTTTGCAACTGTGTTAATAAAAGGCGATCTGCTTTTAGAAAGAGGTTATCTTTTTCTAGTTGCATATTACGATCTTTTAATGCTTGGCGTGTTAATAAGTTTTCAGAGATTGTACGAAAGAACTTTTGTGGCGCGTCTGCCACATATTGAATCGGGCTGACTAACGAGTTGAGGTAGATCCGTGATGAGGCAAACAGATTAAACTGGCTATCTGCTAAAAACAAAACAACCGAAAAGGCTATCACAATGGATAGCCTTAATAAAAATGAGGGACCGCTCAGGAAAATAGGTTTCATTATAAATCTTTACAATAGAAGAGAATTAGTCGGTGCTAAAAAGCTCACCGCCATGTGTATCAATCATCTCTAATGCCATACCGCCCCCACGTGCAACACAGGTCAATGGGTCGTCAGCAATAATAACTGGAATACCTGACTCCTCAGAAAGTAGTCTGTCAATTTCACAGAGCAATGCGCCGCCACCTGTTAAGACCATGCCTTGCTCAGCAATGTCAGCTGCAAGTTCCGGTGGCGTTTTTTCAAGTGCTAACATTACCGCTGCCACAATACCGCTTAATGGCTCTTGTAGTGCCTCTAAAATTTCATTGCTATTAAGGGTAAAGCTACGGGGAACACCCTCCGCAACATTTACGCCACGTACCTCAATCTCTTTAACTTCATTGATGGGATACGCAATAGCAATACTCTTTTTAATACGCTCAGCGGTCATTTCACCAATCGTACAGCCATAATTACGACGTACATAGTTAATGATCGCTTCATCAAATTTATCACCACCAATGCGTACAGAGGCAGAATAAACCACACCATTGAGTGAGATAACCGCAACTTCAGTGGTACCACCACCTATATCAACAACCATTGAACCTTTCGCTTCAGAAACGGGCATGCCCGCACCAATTGCAGCCGCCATTGGTTCATCAATTAAAAATACTTCACGTGCGCCTGCACCTTGTGCTGATTCACGAATAGCACGTCGTTCAACTTGTGTAGAGCCACAAGGAACACACACCAGAACGCGTGGGCTTGGACGTAAAAAACTGTTGTTATGTACCTGTTTAATAAAGTGCTGCAACATTTTTTCTGTGATATAAAAATCGGCAATCACACCATCTTTCATGGGACGAATAGCTTGAATATTACCCGGTGTTTTACCTAACATTTGTTTAGCCGCATGACCAACAGCAGCAACACTTTTGCCTGCGCCATTTTTGTCTAAACGAATAGCAACAACAGAAGGCTCATCTAGTACGATACCTTGATCTTTGACATAAATAAGTGTGTTTGCGGTTCCTAAATCGATCGACAGATCGTTAGAAAACATTCCTCGAAACATTTTAAACATGAATTTTATCCAACAGGGCTAAAGAATAATAAATAATATAAGCATGCACTTTAGCAACCCTCTTATATTTCATCAAGGAAAGAAAGTGAATAGCGTCAGTTATCAGTGTTTTTCTTGATAACTTTACACATATCTGTTCACAAAACAGACAATCATTTTTACTGGCTATCGGAATCACTCGATTGTGACTCTTTTTCCTGTAAAAAAAGGATCAGTAAATATATTTTACTTGGGATCACCAGTAATAACCCAATGCCAATAATAAGACTGACCATCACAATGCCCTGCACCCCCATTGAAACCGTTAAATCAGTAAAAGTGGCTAACCCTCCCCCTAAGATGACCAATAGCAGCCCCAGCCAAAAACAAATCTTCATAACGATTTTCATTTTTTATCCTGTAAAAACATGCCCCTCGGGGTATTTCAATAATGTAGGTTTAGGGTGCGCTAACATGTACGCCAATGTTAATGGCCCAATACGACCAATAATCATCACCACCACCATAATCAGTTTACCGGTGTCCGATAAGTTCGCCGTTAATCCAGCGGTTAAACCCACGGTTGCAAAAGCAGAAATAGTCTCGAACATCACCAAATCAAAAGAGGCTTCTTCTGTGATCATCAATAAAAACATGGCATTAATCAATACTAAAAAACTGACCACTATAATGGCTAAACATTTAGTCACGGTATTCCAAGGCACAGATCGTTTTAAAATAACCACTTTATTATGCTGTCTTAAAAAAGACCATGTGGCCACCATTGCAACCACAAAAGTAGAGACTTTAATGCCTCCCCCCGTTGACGTTGAACCCGCACCGATCAGCATCAATACCATCATCACTAACAGTGCGGGATGCGTAAACTGACCAATATCGATACTGTTAAAACCCGCAGTTCGAGCGCTGGCTGATTGAAAAAAGGCAACTAACCACTGCTCAGAACTACTTAGTGGCGCTAATGTATTAGGATTATTCGACTCTAATAACCAAAATAGTAATGTGCCAACAAGCAGTAAAATTGGAGTGGCGATCAACATTATTTTGCTGTGTAGTTGCAAATGGTTAAAACCACGAAATAGATTACCATGCAGATCGGATACAACCGTAAAACCTAATCCACCAAAAACAAACAAACCTGCCATGGTAAAAATAATCAGGGGGTCGCCAAGATAACCCTCCATACTATTAGAAAAAAGCGAAAACCCGGCATTATTAAACGCAGAAACCGCATGAAATAACGCACTAAATAGTCCTTCAGACCAGCCCATTTCCGGGACAAATCGAAACGCTAATAACAGTGCGCCAAACAGCTCTGCGACACAAGAAAATACGACGATATGTTTCACTAAACGTCTGAGATTAACCGAGTTACCCTGCCCTAACTCCTCTTTGGTGATTGATTGTTGACGTAAACTAAGGCGTAAACCAAACATGTACAATAAAATAGCGGAGAGTGTCATCTGCCCTAAACCACCAATTTGCATCAACAGCATTAACAGCAACTTTCCCGTAAAGGTAAAATGCTCACCCGTATCAACAATACCAAAACCTGTCACGCTAATAGCAGAAGTTGCAGTAAATAGCGCATCAATAAAACTCAGCCCAGAAACAGAGAAAATAGGCAGTGTCAGTAGTAGGGCAGCCGGGAACAAAATGGCTAGAAAGCTAAATAAAATGACGCGAGGCTCTGACCAACGCTTTTTACCCCGCTCCCCTTTGAGGTAAAATACGGCACTTTTTTTATAAAATGAACTCATAGGTTTCTTAATTGTTCAATAATATTTTTTTCTTGGCCTGCAACAATTAAAATATCACCAATCTCAAGCTTAGTGGTTAGCTCAGGGTGATTATGTAATGTAGGCCCACGTTTATACGCTAAAATACTGGTCTCTTCACTCTGGCAACACGGGTGTTGATTAATCATTTCACCAAAGTGTTTCCCACCCACCACGACTTCTGCAATCGCTAATCCACTGCCCAATGATAAATAATCAAAAATACGTTGATCAAGCATATTACGTGCAATGCGGATACCCATGTCACGCTCAGGGCTGATAATTTTATCGGCGCCGATTTTCTTGAGAATTTTTGCGTGGTATTTATCTTTGGCTTTAACCCAAACGGCTTTCACACCCGACTCTTTTAATACTAAGGTGGTAAAAATACTGGTATTAACATCATCACCAATCGCCACCATCACCACATCATAATCATCAAGTTTAAGCTCTAGCACCGTCTCTTCATTGCTACAATCAGCAACAACGGCATGACTAACAAACTCAGCCGCTCTTTTGACATGATTTTCAACCACATCAACCGCTAATACTTGCGCGCCTTGTGAGGAAAGTTCCTGACACAATGCCATACCAAAACGCCCTAAACCGATCACAGCAAACTGTTTATTATTAAGCTTCATCACCCTAACCTTTAGATTAAATTCACAAAAGCATTAGACAATAAAAAGCCCTGCAATTGCAAGGCTCTATTTCACACTACTGCTGAATGACGTTATTGGCTAACAGATGCCAGCTTTTCAAAGTAATCAGGGAATGTTTTAGAGGTACATTTAGGATCGTTAATCGTTACCGCCGTGCCACTGAGCGCCACCAGCGAAAAACACATGGCAATACGATGGTCATCGTAGGTATCGATTATCGCGTGTTGTATCTGCTTTGGGGCTGTAATTTCAATAAAATCATCCCCTTCAACGACCGTTGCGCCCACTTTACGAAGCTCCGTTGCCATCGCAAACAGTCGATCTGTCTCTTTCACACGCCAATTGTGCACATTCTTAATTTTAGTGGTGCCCGTTGCAAACAGCGCAACCACTGCAATGGTCATGGCCGCATCTGGAATATGGTTAAAATCCATATCAACCGCTTTTAACGTGCCTTTGCGGGCAATAATATAATCGTCACCCCATTCGATATTTGCACCCATCGCCTCTAATGCATCAGCAAATTGAATATCACCTTGCACTGAATTTCGCCCAATACCGGTGACTTTAATCGTGCCACCAGCAATAGCAGCAGCAGCTAAAAAGTAAGAAGCCGATGAAGCGTCCCCTTCCACTAAGTAGTTACCTGCAGCGGTGTAAGTTTGACCCCCTTTGATGGTGAATTTTTGATATTCACCTTTTTCATTATCAACTTCAACACCAAAATCAGACATGATTTGTAGGGTGATTTTGATATAGGGTTTTGAAACGAGCTCACCCACAATCTCAATCGTTGTATCTTCAGTTGCCATCGGCGCAGACATTAAAAAAGCGGTTAAAAATTGACTAGAAACAGAGCCATCAATTTTAATATGACCGCCTTTAAGGCCAGTGCCTTTGATTTTAAGTGGCGGATAGTTTTCATTTTTAAGATAAGTAACCTGTGCCCCCGCTTGTTGCAGTGCATCGACTAATGAGCCAATAGGACGTTCAAACATGCGTGGCTCGCCCGTTAACACGTACTCACCTTGGCCTAAACAAAGCGCTGCACACAGTGGACGCATTGCGGTGCCGGCATTACCTAAAAACAGCTCTAGGGAGCCTAATTCAGTGGTATTAAATGCACGCCCTAACCCTTCAACAACACACTGCGTTTTATCATCAGATAACTGGTAACTCACACCTAATTTTTTAAGGGCATTTAACATATGACGAATATCATCACTGTCTAATAGATTGGTTAAGGTCGTTGTACCCTTTGCAAGCGCCGCTAATAATAGCGCACGATTAGACAAGCTTTTTGAACCCGGCAGATTGATTTCACCATCAACTTTCTTGATTGGATTTAATAAAAGTTGTTCCATTTTCTTAACTCTCTAAGTTTAATACTTTGGTTAACGCTTCTTTGAAGCGTTGATTTTCACTGTGTGTGCCAATACTAATACGCAGGTGGTTAGGTAAACCATATCCAGTGATCGGACGTACAATCACGCCCTCTTGCAATAATGCCTGATAAACGCTGTCCCCTGTTCTCTTATCACAAGAGTTACCGACATTAACAGTAATAAAGTTACCCATAGATGCGATATATTCAAGGTTATTATCGGTAAAGAAAGCACTTAAATCTTCCATGCCTTCATTGTTTAAAGCAACACTTTGTAGCAGATAATCTTCATCATTTAATACCGTTACGGCTGCTTTTAATGCCAATGCATTACAGTTAAAGGGTTGACGTACACGATTTAAAATATCAGCAATTTCTGGGTGTGAAATAGTATAACCAACACGCAATCCTGCAAGTCCATAAGCTTTTGAAAATGTACGTGAAATAATCAAATTTGGAAATTCAGCTATCCATGCAATCGCATTACCGCGACGCGCTGGCTCTGCGTACTCAAAATAAGCTTCATCCAATACCACCAGCACATTGCTTGGCACTTTTTTCAGGAATGCTTTTAACGCATCTTGCTCTAAAAATGTACCCGTTGGGTTGTTAGGGTTAGCAATAAAAATCAATTTAGTGTTAGCCGTGATAGCCTCCGCCATCGCCTCTAAATCATGCCCGTAATCTTTCGCAGGTACAGCAACCGCTGTTGCGCCAATCGCTTGAGTGACAATCGGATAAACCACAAACGCATGTTGTGCAAACATCACTTCATGGCAGCTTGATACAAACGCGCGCGCAATCAATTCAAGTAGATCGTTTGAGCCGTTGCCTAAGGTAATTTGATCAATATTCACACTGTATTTATCAGCCAATGCTTTTTTCAGATAATAACCATTTGCATCAGGGTAGCGGGTTAATCCCGCTAATTCGTTTTGCAAAGCATCTTTAACAGATTGCGCTAACCCTAATGGATTTTCATTAGAGGCCAATTTTACAATATTTGTAATACCCAGCTCACGCTCTAACTCATCGGTTGGTTTACCCGCTTGGTAAGGATGCAATTTTTGCACGCCTATATTCGCAAGTTTTAAGAAATCTGTGCTCATTGTTGCTCCTCAAAGGCTTTCATAAAATCAACCAAGGCTTGCACGCCCTCTATTGGCATTGCGTTGTAGATACTTGCGCGCATACCCCCGACCAGTTTATGACCTTTTAATGTTAATAAACCCGCGTCTTTTGCTTGCGCTAGAAAGGCCTCATTTAAGCTATCATCGACCAGTGTGAAAGGAATGTTCATGCGACTACGTACGCTTTTATCAACATTATTTGTATAAAAGTCTGAGTCATCAATAAAATTGTAAAGCAACTCTGCTTTAGCGATATTTTTCTTCTCAACTTCAACTAAGCCACCCTGCTCTTTAAGCCACTTAAAAACCAGCCCAGCCAAATACCAAGTATACGTGGCAGGGGTGTTATACAATGAATTTGTTTTTGCTTGTACTTCATAATCAAAAATAGAGGGGATCGCTTTACGGGCATAACCTATCAAGTCATCACGTACAATCACAATAGCCAAACCTGAAGGACCAATATTTTTCTGCGCACCCGCGTAGATAATGCCAAATTTAGAGACATCAATCGGGCGCGATAAAATCATTGAACTCATATCGGCAACCAGTGGCACCACACCTGTTTCAGGAATGTCAAAAATTTCAATGCCTTCAATGGTCTCATTGGGACAATAATGGAGATAAGCAGCACCCGCATTAATTGGCCATTCACTACACGGCTTCACCGTCAACTTTCCAGAATCCGTTTTAGTCATGATATCTGTTTCACTAATACGGGCGTGTTTTTTAGCTTCAACGACTGCTAATTTAGACCACTGCCCTGTTAACAGGTAATCAGCCTCTAATTTATCGCCTAATAGGTTAAGCGGCACAGCGGCAAACTGACCGCGACCGCCACCATGACAAAATAACACTTTGTAATTATCTGGAATTTCCATCAAATCACGCAGATCCTGCTCCGCCGTGGCAGCCATTTTTATATATTCAGGACTACGGTGGCTCACTTCCATCACCGACACACCTAAACCTTGCCAGTTACAAAACTCTTTTTGTGCTTGTTCCATTACTGCGCTAGGTAACATTGCCGGGCCTGCACAGAAATTAAATATTTTACTCATATCTCTATTCTCATTCGCTGTAAACAAAATAAGCGACCGAGGTCGCTTATTTTTATTTACTTGCTAATTATTCTGCAGAATCGTCACTGCTTTGTTGCTCATCTTCCGCTACGTTTTCTGGTTCGTTTGAATCAACTTTTTTACTTGTATAGTCAATTTCAACTTCCTCTTCGTAAACAGGTAACTCTTTTACCTCTTCGATACGTTGTAACGCAACAATTTTTTCATCGTCACGTGTTTTGATAAGCGTAACACCTTGGGTATTACGCCCTACAACTGATACGCCACTTGCAGGCGTACGTACTAAGGTACCTCGGTTGGAGATAAGCATGATCTCATCTTTTTCATCAACTTGTACCGCGCCAACCACTTTACCGTTACGCTCACTCACTTTGATAGAGATAACACCTTGGGTTGCACGACTCTTCGATGAGTAATCATCAAGCGGTGTACGTTTACCGTAACCATTTTCAGTAACGGTTAAAATGTGCCCCGTTGCATTTGGAATGATCAACGAAACAACGCGCTCACCCTCTTTAAGTTTGATACCACGAACACCTGTTGCAGTACGTCCCATTGGACGAACACCTTTAAACTTAACTTCTTGCTGACCGTTTTCATCAAGCACAGGATTGCCATCTTCATCAACCACTAAGGTTTCTTCCGCTTCTTTAAAGCGAACCACTTTACCTGCATCAGAGAAGATCATGATCTCATTCTCACCATTGGTAATTTGTGCGCCAATCAGCTCGTTATCATCATTAAGGTTAATCGCAATCAGGCCACTTGTACGTGGGCGGCTGTAAGCACTAAGTGCGGTTTTCTTAACCGTACCATTTGCAGTCGCCATAAACACAAACTTGTCATCTTCGTAATCACGAACAGGCAGAATAGCGGTAATACGTTCACCCTCTTCAAGCGGTAAAATATTAACAATCGGACGACCACGTGCTTGACGAGAAGCCAATGGCAACTGGAACACTTTTAACCAATACAAACGACCACGTGTTGAGAAACATAAAATCGTATCGTGGGTACTTGCAACAAGTAACTTCTCGATGAAATCTTCATCTTTCATTTTCGTTGCAGATTTACCTTTACCACCACGACGCTGTGCTTCGTAATCGGTTAGAGGCTGATATTTAACGTAACCTTCATGAGACAGGGTCACAACCACATCTTCTTCGGTGATCAAATCTTCTATACACAGATCGGTTTCAGAGGCAGTAATTTCAGTGCGACGTTTATCCGCAAAGTTAGCGCGAACCTCTTGTAACTCTTCTTTAATTACTTCCATTAAGCGATGTGGGTTTTCTAAAATAAACAGTAACGCGGTGATAACATCGATCAGTTCTTTATATTCATTTAAGATTTTTTCATGCTCAAGACCCGTCAACTTATGCAGACGCATATCAAGAATCGCTTGTGCTTGTATTTCAGTCATGAAGTACAAATCGTCACGCATACCAAACTCAATGGCAAGGTTATCAGGACGTGCGACATCAACACCTGACGTTTCCAACATAGCAGCCACGTTACCCAGTGCCCAACCTTGTGTTTGCAGTGCAACTTTAGCTTCTGCGGGGGTTGGCGAGTTACGAATCAATTCAATAATAGGTTCGATATTTGCCAGTGAGATAGCCAAACCTTCAAGAAGATGCGCACGATCGCGTGCTTTACGCAGTTCAAACACCGTACGACGAGTCACCACTTCACGGCGATGACGAACAAACGCTTCCAACATCTCTTTTAAACTAAACAGTTTAGGTTGACCGTGATCCAGTGCCACGGCATTAATACCAAATGAAACCTGCATCTGTGTTTGTGCGTAAAGATTGTTTAAGACCACCTCACCCACTTCACCACGTTTCACTTCAACCACCATACGCATGCCGTCTTTATCAGACTCGTCACGTAGGGCACTGATGCCTTCAATTTTTTTATCTTTGACCAGTTCCGCAATCTTTTCAATCAGACGCGCTTTATTAACTTGGTATGGTAGTTCATGCACCACAATTGTTTCACGACCGGTTTTTTCATTGACTTCGATGTCTGCTTTAGCACGGATTTTCAGTTTACCACGGCCGGTTTTATAAGCATCAATAATGCCTTGACGACCATTAATGATGCCGTAAGTTGGGAAATCGGGACCTGGAATAAACTCCATTAACTCTTCAACCGTGATATCGGCATTTTCAATCAACGCCATACAACCATCAATCACTTCACCTAAGTTATGCGGTGGAATGTTAGTTGCCATGCCCACCGCAATACCTGATGAACCATTAATTAATAGGTTAGGAATTTTAGCTGGCATCACCTCAGGGATCATCTCTGTACCATCGTAGTTAGGTACAAAATCAACGGTCTCTTTATCAAGATCCGCCAGTAATTCATGAGCGATTTTATCCATACGGATTTCTGTGTAACGCATCGCAGCAGCACTATCACCATCGACAGAGCCGAAGTTACCTTGACCATCAATGAGCATATAACGCAGTGAGAAGTCTTGTGCCATACGAACAATGGTATCGTAAACCGCAGTATCACCATGTGGATGGTATTTACCGATTACATCACCAACAACACGTGCTGATTTTTTGTAAGGTTTGTTCCAGTCATTACGCAGCACATTCATGGCAAATAACACACGGCGATGCACAGGTTTTAAACCATCACGCACATCGGGCAAAGCACGCCCGACAATTACGCTCATTGCATATTCGAGATAAGAGTTTTTTAATTCGTCTTCAATGTTAATTGGAGAAACGTCAGATGCATATTCGCTCATAAAGGGAGAAATCCTCAAATTTTTAGGGTGACGTAGTTTATCATAAAAACATTCAGTTACCGCCTCTTTTTAATACAAAAGAGCCTTAGCATCGTTTTATGGGGCAAATAAGGGGGATTAACGCTTTAGCGCTCACTTTTCAACCACCACAAAAAACAGCAAAACACCTTAAAAGGGCTAATAAATCAATTTATAAAGTTTTTGCTTATCGTTATACTCTGTTTACTACTTTTTCTTGGTAACTAAATTTATGTCTGCAAACACAACCTTAATTGAAAACAGCTCTTTTACAGATAATGTTGATCCACAAGAGATTGAAAAATTTTCTGCGATGGCAGCGCAGTGGTGGGATTTAGAGGGAGACTTCAAACCTTTACACATGCTAAACCCAACACGCCTCGAATATATCGAACAAGGTGTTGAAGGGTTATTTGGTAAAACTATTGTTGATGTTGGCTGTGGTGGCGGTATTTTATCGGAGAGCATGGCAAAACAGGGCGCAAGTGTAATAGGGATTGATATGGCGCACCCTTCACTGCAAATCGCCCGTTTACATGCCTTAGAGACCCAAACTAAGCTTGATTACCAAAAAATAACCGCTGAAGAGTTTGCAAGCCTACATCCACAGCAGTTTGATGTTGTCACCTGCATGGAGATGTTAGAGCATGTACCCAACCCCGCCTCTATTATTAAAGCCTGTTGCGAGATGCTAAAACCCGGTGGCACGGTCTATTTTTCAACTATTAATAAAACCTTTAAAGCGTACCTGATGATGATTTTAGGCGCAGAGCATTTATTAAAATGGATCCCTAAAGGCACACATGAATATGAAAAATTTATCCGTCCTTCATTATTACTGGCAGATATTGATAAAACATCGCTCAAATGTGAAGACTTGTGTGGCGTTGAGTTTAGCCCGTTTACGGGTGGTTTTAATATCACTAAAAATGTGGATGTGAATTATATGTTGCGCTGTGTGAAGCGCGGGTAAACAAGCAATAAGGCGAAAGGGAGCTGTCAGTTTTTAGCTGTCAACATTCAGTAAATACCTATCGTCGTGCTCGCAATAGTTTAGCCAAAGCATTAGAATTAAAGTAGGAATCAGTATGATCTAATGCCCCAAATAAAGCCCCGAACAGTGAAACTTCTTGTTTTTTTAAATACCATTGAATTAATAATTTAAATCTATGGTATCCCATATGCGGCCCCATTGATGTTTCTACGGATTCAAATCAATTTATAAATAAAGGAGTTATAACACCAGAATATTCGGTGTTGTTTTTTATTAACCACCGTTTAAATGCAGTAAATTTGCTAGCGTTGTTCACTTCGTACTTAATATCGTCAAGATCATCTGCATCAGGCTCTAGTAAATAATCTTTTACTAAATCTTCAAAATAGTTAAGTTCATTTAATATATCTTCGACTATAACCTCTGCCTGTATTTTCTTGCGTTTATTTGTTCCTTTATAAACAGAATTAAGTAAATTGATCGTGTCTACGTGAAGATTACTACCTTCAAGCTGAGTTAATATAATTTGCTTTCCCAAGGGGTTTAGTGGCTCTATTTCATAGCTGATATGTTGCTCAGGGAAATCCTTTGTACAATCCATTAACTGCTTAAAATCATCAGACTTGATCGCATTACAATGTTCACAAGCATTAAAAATATTAAACCAATCGAACTTTTCATTAATTCCTAAACACTGTGGACGAAAATGTTCAATTCTTATTGATTTAACTTTATCTTCACATATATAGCATTTTCTACGAAAGTCTAAATCTAACTGACCAATTACAGAATCTAAATTATAAGTGCCGCTAGAAAGCGTTTTTTGATGTGCTAGTTCATCTTCTACATTTTGATTACTAGCTTTTGAAAAATGTATCACTTAGCTAGTCCCTTATTTTAAATCCAATGATTTTAGTTCACGTTCAATGGCGGCATTTTTGTATGTGGGAACTGACTGTAACTCTTTTTTAAGCATCTTCAATTCTTTGCGTTTTTCTCTATCAAGTTCATCATTTTGAATTAATGTTTTATATTGGTTTATTTTCTTTTTTAGGACGGCAGAAAACTTTTCAACTTCAAAATATCCTTCAACTAATGCTTCGTAAGCGTCTGGGTAATGGCACCTAGCTACGCTTAATATTCCATGGTAGCAACGCATCAATATCATTCGGGTTTTCAGCAATCTGCTGCAAGCAGGTTGCGATATAATCATGAACAATAAGATCATTCGCTTTTGCTGTTTCAACCAAACTATATAAAATTGCACTCGCGTTCGCACCTGTATTGGTGTACGAGAATAGCCAAGCCTTACGACCTATCACAAAGGGCTTCACTGCACGCTCTGCTCGATTATTATCAATGCTTAACCTGCCATCTTCGAGATAACGCTGGAATTTTTTAAATTGATTTAAGCTAT
>NZ_ATUO01000058.1 GCF_000420245.1 Psychromonas hadalis ATCC BAA-638
TCTCACAAAAAACACACGACAACATTTACCTGTACGACCTTCGGGTTCAAGGTCAAAGTCAAAGTCAAAGTCAACAACGATACCCTTGGGTTACTCATTCTCTGCAATAAAGAATAAGCAAGACTAAAGTTTTACCTCCAGTCCACTCTCACAGTCCATCTTTAAAGCATCATTTTAAGCTAATAACGCATTCTGAATAGATAACCTCGCCAGCCTCAAAAATCAGTTAAATTTCACTTGTTTTTTATTGTATACTAACCTGTGTTTTAATGCTTTTCGAGGTTTAAATGAACGTTTTACGTGCTCTTTTTTATATTTTTTTCTTTGTAAATAGCGCCTATCTGCAAGCGGAGTCTTTCGATTTTAAGCAAGCATGGGCACAGTTTTTAAAAGTCAGTGATCAACTGCAAGCTCAACAACAGGTCATTAAACAAGCACAGGCAAAACATGAATCAGGTAAAGATCTTTACCTTCCTTCTATTAGCTTAAATGGTAGCTATACACACCTTTCTGATCCTCTTGAATTGAATGCCAGTTCTATCCTTGATCCCAGCGGTCTTCCTCCTGCACTGGGTGGTATTATCTCCAGTATTCCTTCATTAGCCCTCACTGAACAAGATATTTTCCGCTCAAGTTTGCAAGCAATGTGGCCTATTTATACAGGCGGAAAAATTTCTGCAGTACAATCGATTCATAGCGCACAAATTGCAGAAAAAGAGCAAGAGTTAGAATTAATTAAACGCAAGCTCTTTATACAACTTGTAGATCGTTATTACGCAGTTTCAGTAACTGAAGAGCTAGCAAAAACACAGTTACAATTATTACAATCACTACAAAAACATGCCTCTCATGCCCAAAAACTAGAGGAACAAGGACAAATAGCCAAAGTAGAACGTCTCAATGCACAAGTTGCTGTAGAAAATGCAAAAATAAAATATAACAGCGCATTACGACAAGCTGAGATGGCAAATATAGCACTGGCTCGTATGTTACATGAGCGTAAACTAGCCACACGTTCAATACTGTTTTTACAAAAAAATATCCCTTCTTTAGCCCTTTTTACCAACGAAACAATGGAAAACCACCCTGCACTGAAACTATTGCATGCAAAAGAGGATCAAGCACAGGGATTGATTGATATGGAGAAAGGAGCGTATCACCCGACTGTTTTTTTATATGGAAATTACACACTGTATGAAGATGATTCACTGTTTTCAGAGATGGAACCAGACTGGTTAGTAGGGGTGGGCATTAAAGTCCCACTACTTAGTCGCAATGGCCGCAGTGGTAAAATAAAATTAGCGAAGAGTGCTCAACTACAAGCCCGCTATACTCGCGCACAAACAGAGCAAGACTTACATCTATTGTTAGAACAAAGCTATCGTCAGCTACAACAGGCGCAAGAAGAGGTTGAATCTCTTGAGGTCTCTTTAAGTCTCGCCCATGAAAATAAAAAACTACGCGATATCGCTTTTCGCCAAGGGTTATCAACTTCAATCGAAAAGGTAGATGCCGAGTTAAAGCTAACAGCGGTCAGTACGCAGCAGCTCGCCGCAAAATACCGCTATATTCAAGCTTATGCTCGTTTAATGAGTACCAGTGGCATGATTAATCAATTTCTTATAAATACATTTTAGGAACCCAACAATGATAAACCGATCACTGAGCGCGGTGGCATTACTTATTTTAATCATTTTTTTAGGCTATGGGTTAATGCTTGCTTACAGCCCTAAAGAGCAAATTTTACAAGGACAAATTGAAGCCACAGAATATAATATCTCTTCTAAAGTCGCCGGCCGCATTGAACAGGTAATGGTTAAACAAGGCGATAATGTCAGCAAAGGAGATCTGCTTTATGCTATTAATAGCCCTGAATTAAATGCCAAATTAATGCAAGCAGAGGGTGGACGAGATGCGGCCAAAGCAATGGTATTAGAAGCCGATAATGGCGCTCGAAAACAACAGATATCAGCCTCTAAAGAACAATGGAAAAAATCAAAAATAGCAGAGAAACTCGCAAATACGACCTATAAACGCATTGATACCTTGTTTCAAGATGGCGTACTCGCAAGGCAAAAACGTGATGAAGCATTTACTCATTGGCAAGTCACAAAATACACAGAACAAGCCGCACTTGCCATGTATCAGATGGCACAAGAGGGTGCACGAGAAGAAACAAAAGCGGCAGCCGCTGGCAATGCACGCATAGCAGAAGGTGCCGTTAATGAGATCAGCGCGATTTTACAAGACAGTCAAATGCGATCTCCTATTGATGCTGAAGTAAGTGAAGTATTGATGCATTCAGGCGAATTAGTACCAAGTGGTTTTCCAGTCGTAAGCCTGATTGATATGAGCAACGCATGGGCGATTTTCCAAGTCAGAGAGGATCAATTAAAACAGTTTAAAAAAGGTAAAAAAATCAATTTAAGTATCCCTGCACTTGATATCAAAACAGAATTTATTGTTACTTATATCTCTGTTATGGGTGATTTTGCAACGTGGCGCGCCACAGAAAGTGGCCACGATTTTGATATGCGAACCTTCCAGGTAGAGCTTCATCCAACACAACAGATACTCGATTTACGGGTAGGAATGTCTGCACTTATGGTCAGCGAATAAAACATTGATGAAGTTATTAAAACGGGAAATTGTCGCTATTCTTGATTCGCCATGGCAATTAGCACTACTTACTTACATCCCCATTATGGGTCTGTTGCTGCTATGGGGATTATTTAGCGCAGGTTTACCACGCGCCCTTCCCGTCGCAGTGGTTGATTTTGACCAAAGCACAATGACACGTTTATTGACGCGTCATCTACAAGCTAACCCATCCGTAAAAGTAATTCATTACACTCACCTTCAAGATGCCAAAAAAGCAATGCAACAAGCAGATGTTTATGCCCTGTTAGTTTTTCCTTATCAGCTTAAGAAAAAATTATTCACCGCACAACAACCTGTTATTGATATTCGCTACAACAGTCAATTTTTATTAGTGGGAAAACTACTTTCAAGCCAACTACAACTCACTTTGGCAAACAGTTTAAAGTCATTAGCCAGCATTAAAGAGCTTGCTCAAGGTACACCAAAACAACAAGTTGCAATTAACCTCAGCCCTGTTAGTAATCAAACTACCGCATTATTTAATCAAAACAATAATTATGTGGCTTTTCTAGTTCCACCTATTTTAATCGCACTATTGCAAATTATTGCAATGTTAGTTTTTGTTAACAGTTTAAGCTTCGAGCTTCAGCGTACCAAAGAGGACAATTGGTATCACCACGGTATTCGCGCTGTTTTATTAACCAAACTGTTTTTTTATAGTGCCTGTATGCTTTTACATGGCACCCTGATCTATACATTTTTATACCTGCACTTAAATTTGCCTATCGCAGGTCCTATCTGGATGTTGATCCTCTCCCTATTGTTGATGATAATTGCGGTGTGGTTAATTGTATTAACCCTCTTTTTCTTCCTAAAAGACAGCACCCGTACAGTGAGTGTTTGTGGGGCTATATTTGCACCCGCTTTTTCTTTTATGGGCATCACATTCCCAAGTAATAATATGCCTGATCTTGCACAAATATGGCGCGCCTTGATGCCCTCAAGTCACTATATTGAACAACATATTGCAACGGTAAATTATGGACAAAACATCACCCAACTACTCTCTCAAATGACAAGTTATAGCGGTTTTTTATTATTATTACTCCCCATTATCTATTTGATTAAAAAAGGGAGAAACGCATGAATTTTTGGCAACTTCTCAAATTAGAATTCACTGCTATTTTTGCCGATAAAGCAATCTTACTAACAGTGTTAGGTGGCGGGCTTCTTTACTCATTTCTTTACCCACTGCCCTACGCACATCAAGTACCAACAGAGCAATTAATTGTCGTGGTAGATCACGATAATTCATCCTTGAGCAGGGCTATAATTCGCCATGCAGATGCCAGTGCAAAAATAAAAATAATTGCCAAAGTAAATTCTATTAAACAAGCAAAAGAGTGGATCACTGACGCCAAAGCCTATGGACTGTTAGTTATCCCACAAAACTTTCGTCGAAATTTAATTCTAGGCAAAGGCGCAACACTAAGTTACGGGGGGGATGCCAGCTATTTTTTAATCTATTCTGCTATTGCACAAGGGCTCATTGAAGTCGGTTTAGATACAAGTAAATCACTACAACGCTTTGCCTTACTCAGCAAAGGTAACGGCAGTAAAAAAACTGATAAGGCACTCAATAGCATTCAACTAAATAGTATTCCAGTATTTAATAGCACTTTAGGTTATACACCTTATATCGTGCCCGGGTTGTTTTTACTCATTTTGCATCAAACACTCTTAATCGCGACAGGCATTTTAGGCGCAGGTCAATGGCATCAAAAAAGCTATTGGTTACAACATAGCTCCATCTCCTTGGTATGCGCTAGAATCTGTGCGTTTTTCTCTATTTATAGTTTACTAAGCAGTTTTTATATTGGTTATTGCTTCTACTTTTATCAGGTTAATACACTGGCAAACATGTCAGAAGTTTTACTATTAATGTTACCTTTTTTATTAGCAACCGTTTGTGCAGGCATTAGCTTAAGCACTCTTTTTCTACATAGAGATCTACCCACTCAAGCTTTATTACTCAGCTCAATGCCCATTTTATTTGTCTGTGGCTTTGTTTGGCCTCTTGCATTAATTCCTGATCCTATTATCTGGTTATCACAAATAGTCCCAGCCGTACCTGCGATTAAAGCGATGCTCATTTTGAATCAGATGGGCGCACCATGGGAAAGCATCATCAATAATTGGTTGCATTTATGGGTGTTATTTGTTCTATTTTTTACCCTTGCTGTTTTTGCAGTCCATCAACGACAAAAGAAAATGAGAGGTGCTAATGTTGATTAAATCAGCCCAGCAGATAAGAAAAGAAATACGACAACTACGTAACAATTTACCGCTATCTACACAGGCGCGAGATGCTCAACAGGTGCTTTTACAATTAATTAGACACCCTAAAGTACAACAAGCAAAAAAAATTGCACTCTCACTTAACTTTGATGGTGAAATTAATACCTTACCTTTTATAAAATGGTGCTGGGAAAACAGTAAACAAGTTTACCTGCCAGTGGTACACCCTTTTAGTAAAGGACATCTGCTGTTTCTGCACTACAGCAAAGACACAGAGATGCTGAAAAACCAGTATGGTATCGCTGAGCCTAAATTAGATCAGCGTTTTATCTGCCCAGTTAAACAGCTCGACCTTATTTTTACGCCACTGGTGGCTTTTGATAAACAGGGTAACCGTATTGGTATGGGCGGAGGTTATTATGATCGCATGCTCGCCCCTTGGTTTATCGAACAAAGTGGCCCCTACCCCATTGGATTAGCGCATGACTGCCAACAGGTAGAACATCTGCCCATCGAACCCTGGGACGTACCACTTCCTGAAATAATTACCCCATCAAAACACTACACGTTCACTACAAAAAATTAACATATTTAATGTACTGATTTAGGTGTAACAGGTTATAATCTTGCCACTTTTAGCGCTCACTTCAGGATACAAACCATGACCCAAGATGATAAGAAAAAAGCAGCAGCTTACGCCGCATTAAAATACGTTGAAAAAGACAGCATTGTTGGTGTGGGTACTGGTTCAACGGTGAATCATTTTATTGATGCGTTGGCCACCATGAAAAACGATATCGAAGGTGCAGTTTCAAGTTCAGAAGTCTCAACAGCAAAACTAAAAGCACTTGGCATTGAGGTATTTGACCTAAATTCAGTTGCCGATCTGAGTGTTTATGTTGATGGTGCAGATGAAATTAATTCATATAATCATATGATTAAAGGTGGCGGTGCGGCATTAACACGCGAAAAAATAGTAGCTGCAGTGGCCACTAAATTTATTTGTATCGTTGATGATACAAAAAATGTAGATATTCTAGGTGACTTCCCGTTACCTGTTGAAGTGATCCCAATGGCACGTAGTTATGTTGCACGTGAATTAGTTAAACTGGGTGGCGACCCTGTTTACCGTGAGGGTGTGTTAACTGATAATGGTAATATCATCTTAGACGTACATAATATGAAAATTGCAGAGCCACTTAAACTTGAAACAGCGATCAATGCCATTGTGGGTGTTGTTACTAACGGACTGTTTGCCAATCGTGCGGCGGATGTTGTTTTAGTTGGATCTGCTGATGGTGTTAAAACACTTAAGTAACCCCCCTTGACGATATAAATGCCAACCTAAGTGATAAAACATAGGTTGGCATGTTAGCCATCACATCTGATAACACCGCCGATTTAGATCAATAAATTATTAATAGTACCAATTATTTATATGTGAATAACATCACATAAGTTCACAATTGCCACTATCTTTGCTATTTTAGACTCACTAAAATTTTTCATTCCACTTTTATACTATTGTTTGCCATTTACTCTGCAACTCAGGGATCAAGGAACCAGAAATGACTAAATCTTCACTCAGCCTTTCACTTCACAAAGATAAAATAAAAATTCTTCTATTAGAAGGGTTACACCAAAGCTCTGTTGATACTTTTACACAGTCGGGTTACACCAACATTGAAAGCATCAAAACCTCACTAAGCGAAGAAGATCTGATAGCGAAGATTAAAGATGTTCATTTTGTCGGTATCCGTAGTCGTTCAAACCTTAATGCAAAAGTATTAGCAGCTGCTGACAAATTAGTGGCTATCGGTTGTTTCTGTATTGGAACGAACCAAGTTGATTTAGACGTGGCACAAGCAAAAGGGGTGGCGGTATTTAACGCACCTTTCTCAAATACACGTAGTGTTGCTGAACTGGTTTTAGGCCAAGCGCTATTATTACTGCGTGGCGTACCAGAGCGTAATGCAAAAGCACATCGCGGTGAGTGGGATAAATCAGCAACGGGTTCATACGAAGCACGTGGTAAAAACTTAGGTATTATCGGTTACGGTCATATTGGCACACAGTTTGGTATTTTAGCGGAGGGTTTAGGTTTCCGTGTTTCTTTCTACGATGTAGAAAATAAATTAGCACTAGGTAATGCAGTACAAATTGCTTCAATGCAAGAGCTATTAGCACAATCTGATGTGGTTAGCTTGCACGTACCAGAGCTGGCTTCAACCAAAGATATGATGGGGGCTAAAGAGTTTGCGCAGATGAAAGATGGCGCTATCTTTATGAATGCTGCACGCGGTACAGTGGTTGATATTGATGCACTTTGCGCTGCATTAGAAAGCAAAAAACTTTCAGGCGCTGCCGTTGATGTTTTCCCAACAGAGCCTAAATCAAACAAAGAAGTTTTTGATTCTCCTCTGCGTAAATTTGATAACGTGATTTTAACCCCTCACGTAGGCGGTAGCACACAAGAAGCACAGGAAAATATAGGTTATGAAGTAGCGGGTAAACTGGTTAAATATTCAGATAACGGTTCAACACTGTCATCTAAAAACTTCCCTGAGGTTTCGCTACCAACACATGTGAATGCAAGTCGTTTATTGCATATTCATCATAACCAACCGGGTATCTTAACAAAAATCAACTTAGCGTTTGCTGAAGCGAACATCAACATTGCAGCACAATACCTACAAACCAATGAAAATATCGGTTATGTAGTGATTGATGTCAACAGTGAAGATGCAGATACAGCACTGCTTAAATTAAAAGCGATTGAAGGTACTATTCGCGCACGTTTATTAAACTAAGGATCGGCTTCAAAATTACTTGATCTTTTTTTTCAAAATAACCCGTTAGTTAAGGTTTTTTGGAAATAATTTAGAACAAGTTATTCTGTAACGATTCCTAAGTTTTAAAACGTGAAGTATGAAGGGTAAATAGTTTAGCTATTTACCCTTTTTTTATGGAAGTGAAACGTTAGTTTCGCCTTTATTCTTGCCGTAGCTAATCCTAATAATCAATGGCCTTACTGCTATGCATAACCTCTCATCACAGGTAATTATATGATCGATATTGGCATCAACCTCACCAATAAACGTTTTGATAAAGACTTAAAACAAGTTATCGAAAATGCTAAATTAGCAGGTGTAAATAAGTTAATCGTCACAGGCACTTCGCTTGACGAAAGCCAACAAGCGCTTGAACTTTGTTTACAATATCCTGATATGCTTTATTGCACCGCGGGCATTCATCCACATGATGCTAAAACATTTAATAAAAACAGTCTTGATGTGCTGCGACAATTAGCAACGAGCAAGCCGGTGAAAGCCATTGGAGAGTGTGGACTCGATTTTAATCGCAATTTTTCAACGCCAAGCGAACAAGAGTTTGCATTTGTACAACAGTTGGAACTTGCTGTGCAGTTACAACTTCCTGTTTTCATGCATGAGCGCGATGCCAACAGTCGTTTTATTGAATTGTTAAAACCCTATATTCAACAACTTCCTAACGCCGTTTTACACTGCTTTACAGGATCTAAAAGTGATTTAGAAAGCTGTTTAGCGTTGGATTTACATATTGGTATTACCGGTTGGATTTGTGATGAACGACGTGGCACAGCGTTACTTGAACTGGTAAAAATCATCCCAAAAGATCGTTTGATGATTGAAACAGATTCCCCCTACTTATTACCTCGTTCAATGCGCCCCAAACCTAAATCAAGTCGTAACGAGCCTAAGTATCTGCCCTATATTGCACAAACAATTGCACATGCGCGCGGTGAGTCACTGAAACAGTTGGTGCAACAAACCGAGCAAAACAGTAAACTCTTTTTTAACATTTAATCACCCTTCAATAGCTATAGGAATCATCATGACTACTGCACAAAGCTTTCCTGCTCGCCGTTTACGTCGCTTACGTAAACACAGTTTCTCGCGTCGCCTTGTCGCTGAAAATCAACTATCAGTCAACGACCTCATCTATCCTATGTTTGTCATCGAGGGAACAAATCGTCGTGAAACGATCTCATCAATGCCCGGTATTGAACGTCTTTCATTAGACCTTTTAGTGGCAGAATGTATTGAACTTGAAGCACTTGGCATTCCCGCTATCGCACTATTTCCTGTTACGCCTGACGAGATAAAAACAGAGATGGCAGAGGAAGCTTACAATCCTGAGGGGCTTGCACAACGTGCGGTGATGCACATTAAAGAGGCTTGTCCTCATTTAGGGGTGATCACCGATGTGGCACTCGACCCATTCACCACACATGGTCAAGATGGCATTATTGATGATGAGGGTTATGTTTTAAACGATATTACCACGGAGATATTAGTGAAACAGGCGCTTTCACACGCACAAGCAGGCGCTGATATTGTTGCTCCATCAGATATGATGGATGGTCGCATTGGCGCAATACGCGCTGCCTTAGAAAACGCAGGTTATATCAATACACAGATCATGGCTTACAGTGCAAAATATGCCTCTAGCTATTATGGCCCTTTTCGTGATGCGGTCGGTAGTGCAAGCAACCTCAAAGGCGCTAATAAATCAACCTATCAGATGGATCCTGCCAACAGTGATGAAGCGATTCATGAAGCAGCCCTCGATATTGCCGAGGGTGCAGACATGGTGATGGTAAAACCAGGAATGCCTTATCTTGATATTGTCCGCCGCGTAAAAACAGAACTACAAGTACCCACATTTGCTTATCAAGTGAGTGGTGAATATGCGATGCACAAAGCCGCTATTGATAACGGCTGGCTCAAAGAGAAAGAGTGTGTCATGGAATCACTCTTATGTTTTAAACGTGCTGGTGCAGATGGGATATTGACCTACTTTGCTAAGCAGGTGGCAATTTGGTTAAAAGAGGATCAAATTTAGCCACCCTTCTACAACGATCAGGTTAATAAACATGTCATCTAAAAAAGGTGACATGAATGCCAATTTACAAACTTCATTCCCACCGTGATTTAAATCACCTTTGCTCTATAAATAATCAATTGCCTCTGTATAATAGCGCCACTTTTATTATTCACGCTATTAGGAAGATTATCTTGCTGAGTACAAACAACATCACCATGCAGTTTGGTGCAAAACCACTTTTTGAAAACATCTCTGTTAAATTTGGTACGGGTAACCGTTATGGTTTAATCGGTGCAAATGGCTGTGGTAAATCAACCTTCATGAAGATCTTAACCGGTGATCTTGAGCCAAGTGCAGGGAATGTCACAAGAGATCCTAATGAACGTATCGCAAAACTTCACCAAGACCAGTTCGCTTTTGAAGCGTTCTCAGTGCTCGATACAGTGCTAATGGGTCACAAAGAGATGTGGGCGCTAATGAATGAGCGTAACCGTATTTACTCACTACCTGAAATGACCGAAGCTGAAGGCATGCAAGTTGGCGAGCTTGAAAGTGAATTTGCAGAGATGGACGGTTACACTGCCGATTCGCGTGCGGGAGAGATTTTACTGAGCGTGGGTATTCCACTTAATCTACACAACGGTTTAATGTCTGAAGTGGCGCCGGGTTGGAAACTGCGTGTATTACTGGCACAGGTTCTTTTCTCAAATCCAGATATCATGTTACTCGATGAGCCAACCAATAACTTGGATATCGATACTATTCGTTGGTTAGAAGCAGAATTAAAAGCGCGCCAATGTACCATGGTTATTATTTCCCATGATCGCCATTTCTTAAACTCTGTTTGTACTCATATGGCTGATATCGATTACGGTGAGTTACGTCTTTTCCCGGGTAACTACGATGAGTACATGACAGCAGCATTGCAAACGCGTGAGCGCCTACTGAGTGAAAATGCTAAGAAAAAAGCACAGTTATCTGAGTTACAAGAATTTGTAAGTCGTTTCTCGGCAAACGCATCAAAAGCAAAACAAGCAACATCTCGCGCTAAGCAGATGGATAAAATCCAGCTTGCAGAGGTTAAAGCCTCTAGTCGTGTTAACCCTTACATCGTATTCAAGCAAGAGAAAAAACTGTTCCGTAACGCATTAGAGATGATTGGCGTGAGCAAAAGCTTTGATAAACCACTTTTCCAAGATCTTAGCTTAATGGTTGAAGTAGGCGAACGTATCGCCATTATCGGCCAAAATGGCGTCGGTAAAACAACCCTGCTACGCACTTTAATGGGGCAAATTGAAGCTGATTCCGGTGAGTTTAAGTGGTCTGAAAATGCCAACTTAGGTTACTACGCACAGGATCACGCTTACGCATTTGAGAAAGATCAAACCTTAATGGATTGGATGGCACAATGGATGAAACCGGGTGACGATGAACAGTCTGTACGTGGCACATTAGGTCGTTTATTGTTTGGCTCTAACGATATTGGTAAGTCAGTTAAAATCATTTCTGGTGGTGAACAAGGCCGTATGTTATTTGGTAAGCTGATGATGGATGCGCCAAATATTCTATTAATGGATGAGCCAACCAATCACTTAGATATGGAATCGATTGAGTCATTAAACTTGGCACTTGAAAACTACGAAGGTACGCTACTGTTTGTTTCTCACGATCGTGAATTTGTATCATCACTAGCAACACGTATCATTGAGATCAAAGAAGATAGCGTGGTTGATTTCCGTGGTACTTACGCTGAATATTTAGCAAGCCAAGGTGTTGTAGAGGTTTAATCTCTCCTTCTTAAATAATATATAAAAAAGGGCTTACGCCCTTTTTTTACATTCACATTTACCCACAATTAAACAAGTCTCTTTTAAACACTATTTTTCTCTACTTTCAATTTTATGCTCTTATTCAACGCCCTCAAATGCTTATAAATAGTCGCAGAACTTATACCGAGATCCTGACTCACAATCTTATTGGTAATCGGTAGCTCAAATAGGCCCAACTCATTTAGCTGACGAATAATTTCCTGAACCTTATTTTTACTTGGAATTTCATTATTATTATAAACTTGATTTCTGATCGGTTCGAGATGCGTTAAAACCAAATTATTTACATCCTGAGAGAAATTTTCCTGTTTATTATTATTGGGCTCATAAAAATTTTTCACTAGACTATGTAAAGAGATATCGAGTGAATAATTCATACAAATCATACCGATAGGAATATTTTCATCATTAGTTATCAAGGTTGATGACGATTTGAAAGGTTTATTATCTTTACTCGAATTAGAAAAATAAACAGCCCATTTTTCCTTATTTCTTTTAAATTCAGACAATTTTTCAAGTGCAATATTAGTCACTGGAGCACCTATTTTTCGCCCGGTAATATGGCCGTTTACAATATGAATTACCGAAGCATGAAGTGCCTCAAAACTGTGCAGAACAATTTCACAACTCTCTCCAAACAATGCCCCTAAAGATTCAATAAAAGGTATTTGTGAACGAAGAATGACCCTATCTTGCTCTATAAATGTATACGTTGAAATACTTTCCATCATGCTTTCCTTTTTTAGTCTTCGTAATATCTAAACTGTACCTTAAAAGGTATTAAAATTAAATTATAGGCCACAAATAAAACCCAAAGTTAACTATTTTTTTATATAGTAAACTTAAATTAAACCCAAAGCCTTTTTTGTGGACTATATCACAATATTGTTTTATTTGGTTGGCTATAGTGGCGACTCAAAATTATTAGCAATGATGGAGTTAATCATGAAATTAGGTTTAGAGACTGAGTGTTATCATTTGCTGTTTCAGCATAAAAGAATGGATATTTTTGATTTTATTGAACAAACCGCACGTCTTGGGTTGGATGGGGTAGAGATAAATATTATACCCGATTATAACCTTCATCCCGAATTTGGTGTCCTAGACAGCGATGATCCTATTTACCTCGCACGTATAAAAGAAGCAATTCAATCACGTAATTTGTATTGTGAGTTGGATACTAAAGGCACAGATAAAGTCTCTTTAACAAAAGCAATTGAGTTCGCGGTAGCCATTGGTGCCGATGTTATTCGAACTTATATACCCGTCGATCAGTTTGATCCAAAAAATATGCAACCAACGATTGATGGCATAAAACAAATTATTCCTTTACTCAAAAAGTACAGAATAAAACTTGCGCTTGAGAATCATGAGCTTGAGACATCCGATGATATTATTCACGTCGTTAAAGCGGTCGATTCACTGTGGTTTGGTGCTCATTATGATTGTGGTAATAGCATGATGGTTTGGGAAGATCCTGTTGAAGCTGCAAAAAAAATGGCCCCTTATACTTATTGTACCCATTTTAAAGATCACATTGTGACCAAACATAATGACGAACTTGTTATCTGTGGCGTTCCTATTGGCGAAGGCTCAATTGATATTGATGAATGCTTTCGAATTCTGGTTGAAAATGCACCTATTACGCGTATCAACATTGAATCTTGCCATCCATATTGCGCACGATTCACTCGTGAAAGAGGCGCAGGTGGAGTCTTTGAATTAAACGGAGCATTTGAGCTCAAAAAGCCCCTTTTTGATCCTGAACTCATCAAACCCATGGAATACTACCACCCCCATAATATTTCTCAGCAAGCAGTTGACCTGCTTATTGATGCACAAATTGAAGGTGTTAAACGTTCTGTGGCTTTCATGAAAAAAATTCGTAATAAATACTGTCAATAAATAAAAGAGAAAAAAATGATTATTAATACTAAAAAAGCACCACAAGCCATTGGTCCATACTCACAAGCGGTTGTTTGTGGAGATCTGTTATTTATATCAGGATGTTGTCCATTCTTACCCGCAGATGGATCAATCCCTTTTGATAGCATCGCAGAACAGTCAAAACTCGCACTGAATAATCTGCAAGCCATTGTGGAAGCAGCGGGTGCCGACATGAGCAAAGTAGTTAAAACAACTTGTTTTATTAGTGATATGAACAATTTTTCTGAATTCAATGAAATTTACACCTCTTATTTCGTTGAAGGAAGCTTCCCCGCTCGCTCTTGTGTCGAGGTAGCACGCTTACCTAAAGACGTACTCATCGAAGTTGAAGCGATTGTAAATTTAAAATAAGCATAAAATTGTAACGGCTCTATTTTTATACTGAGCCATTACAATTTTTTACTTTAGTAAAATAAATGGAGTTTATTATATGTTAATGAATAAATGGGTACGTCTATGTTTCCTTATTTTTGGTGCTGGTACAATTTTCAAATTGTCCAGCATGAAAGATGTCTTCTATGTTCCCATGCAAGAAGATTGGGGCCTAAGTAATACACAAATAGGCTTAGGGTTTACCGCTTATGCCGTCATTCAAACAGCAGGATTATTTCTTGCGCTGTATATTGCCGATCGTTATTCCAAGAAAATATTACTGCCAGTAGGACTGATTGGTGTTGGTCTTTGTGGCGCTTATTTATCCACACTACCTCCTTTCACAGGCTACCTGATTGCCTTTGGTGGCATGGCATTCTTTGGTGAAGTTATATATTGGCCAGTATTGCTAAAAGCAGTACGCTTATTAGGTAACAAACAAGAGCAAGGTAGAATGTTTGGATTTCTTGAAGCTGGACGAGGTGTCGTCGATGTACTCATCGCTTCTGGTGCACTGTTTGTTTTTGTACAATTTGGTGAAGGCAAAGATGGTATGCAAGCCGGTTTGATTTACTATACTTTAGTCACCCTCGCTGCAGGTATTATCTCTTATTTCATCATTGATAATGACGATGAACTGCATACTAAAGATTCAGCAGAAGCCAATAAGCAAGTATTACAAGGCATTAAGACCGTCATTAAATGCCCTAATTTATGGCTCGCTTCATTTGTTATCTTCTTTGTTTACGCGGCATACTGTGGACTCACTTACTTCATCCCATTCTTAAAAGATATCTATGCACTTCCAGTTGCATTAATTGGTGCTTACGGAATTGTCAATCAATATGGTTTGAAAATGGTAGGTGGACCTATCGGTGGTTTCCTTGCGGATAAAGTCGCTAAATCTGCGACGGTTTACCTGAAATGGACATTCTTAGTATCAGCAATCGCAATGATAGCCTTTATTCAACTGCCACATGAAACCATGAACGTATACGTTGGCATGGCGGCAACATTAGGTTTTGGTGCAATCATCTTCTCACAACGCGCTGTATTTTTTGCACCAATGGATGAAATTGGTACAGATCGTCAGTATGCAGGCTCAGCGATGGCTTTCGGTTGTATCATCGGTTACATGCCCGCAATGTTTGCGTACACGCTTTATGGCTACCTATTAGATACCTTTCCTGGTATTCAGGGATTCAACTATGTATTTAGCCTAATGGTGGTATTTAGTCTATGTGGTTTTGCTTGTGCATCCATTCTTACCTCTCGCCTAAAGAAGCAAAAAACACAAAAAGCAGATGTTGAATTAATGAATGGTTAATAACAACTTGCTATGAAACATTACACTTTCTCAAGGGCCAACTATGGCCCTTTTTTTATTGCTAAAGACACCCTATAAAAACAGTAAGAACGGCCATTATTACACACTATCATCCTGCGCTTTCGACAGATGAAAATATTGTAAATCATCACCCCACAATTGCAAAAACTTACGTTTTTTATCTTTACTCTCAATGCATTTTGCAAACATGATAAAGCCAGCTCCTTCTACATCACATTGCTCTTGCACCTTAAAATAACTTAAAAAAAGATCTCGATAGCGACCTATTGGAATAGCAACACTCCTCTCTTCAGCAGGGTTTAACCAGTTTAATGTTTTATCGATAGTCGCAATGGTGCCCCAATACATTCTTGGTGCGCCATTGTCGGTTGGTTTTGCATCGTTAACATTCACAAATAGATTCTTCGCGCGCCATTTATGTTTTTCACTGGTGTAGATCCACAGATCTGAACTGGCTAATGAACTACCCCGTAATAAGCTCACTAATAATTTTTTAAGCGTCTGTTTATTAACACTGACTTTACTCTCTTTTTTAACGCTCTCTTTTGGCGCTTGTACCTCGCTTGGCGGTGCGCTTTTTTTTGAGCTTTCTCTTACGATAGGCGCGCTGAAATCGATCAGTAACTCATCAACCTCAAGTATCAACGTTTCAACTTCTGCAACCTGCTTTTGCTCCTCCGTTTTACGCGGGGAAGGGGCAAACTCTGCACAATCGACCTTATGATAACGACTGCCAAAACAAGCTTGTTTGCCATCAATAGAATCGCGACGAAAATAAGCTTTCCCCCCGCAAGCGGGACAAGTTAAATGGTAGCGATATTTTTCAATATGAGCATCGCTTAGATTTTTAAATTCAAAAACAGAAAAAAACTTCACGGAATTATCTTTATAACAATATAGGGCATCGAACATAATTTAATTCACCTTCTTAAAAGTACCCATAATGAGGTACAGTGATGGATCGCAACATCTATACTTAATCTCAAAGAAGGGAGTTAAAGCTAACTTCTTGATTTAGATCATTACCCTTTTGACTCACAGGGCACTATGTTAATAGTAGCTTTATTAGTGATTCACCTTTAACTATAAATTGTTACAGAAAAAGGAAATAGTGTCATGAAAAAAACAGATCTACTCATTATAAGCTCAACCCTTGCTTTTTCACTTCTCCCCATTACAACGCTACAGGCGAAAAACACTACATTAGAAAGTATCAAAGCACCATCAGCGATTACAATTGATGGTGTGCAGAATCAGTGTGGGAAAAAGCCCCGAGTGTCAAAGTGAAGCTCAAAAAGCTACCTTATAAACCCAACAATGGTTATGAAGGCATTAAAAAAACAACCGTCATGATGCAGTCACTTTACGATGATGAATATGTCTACTTCTTGATTATTTATAAAGATCCAACCCATAGTTTAAATTGTTTCCCTTGGGAAAAACAGAGTGATGGTAACAAGTAACAAAGACGATACAGGCCACGATAATACCTACTATGAAGACAAATTTGCCATTCTTTGGGATATTAATAGCGATGGTTTTGCTGAAAAGGATGTAATGTCGCCTGTCACCGTGCCGATGATGGAAAAGTGAACGGTACAAAATCAAAATCTCCAGCACGTAAATATACGAAACCAGGCCAAACCATTGATATGTGGCACTGGAAAGGAGTTCGTACTAACGCTAATAGACAAATTGATGATCAATATATCGACAGCAATACCGATCCTAAGAAAAACAAAGGTTGGGGGCGTAAAGGCGATCATAAAACAGGTGGAGGTTACGTTAATAATGTAGAGAACAAGCAACCTAAGTTTGTTTCAGCATCACTAACTAATGACTCAGCCGTTATTTTTGACTCTGAAAAACAACCATTTACAACAGATTATAATAAAACCACCCGTATTCCAGGCATTATCACCCAGCCCTTTACAGGCTCTCGTGGAGATATCGCGACAGTAGGGGTTTGGAAAGAGAGAGTTTGGACGCTCGAGATTAAACGTAAGTTAGTAACAACAGGGAAATATGCACAAATCCAAGATGTACAATTCGATGATATGGGTAAAACCTATCCCTTTGGCATTGCGGTATTTGATAACTCACAAATCAACCATATCTACCACCGAGGTGTATTAAACCTTACTTTTAAATAATGCTGTAACTGCCTGAGTACAACTATTTTCCTGTACTCAGGCTATTAATAGAGCTCTTATGAGACAACTATCCATTCTGTTTTTTTATCTTATATTGCTCAGTGCTTGCTCGCCTGTTCCAAAAGAGGCGGGTAACCTCCCCCCTGAACCCAGTAAAAGTTTTGCTTCACAAATTAATAATGAACAGCATAAACAAAATTAAATAAAAGAGAATAAACGCTGTATCCGATGCCACCAGATACCACGAAAGATTAAAAAAATTGCAGCGATGCCAATGTTAGGCATACATAAAAGCGAAGATTTTTTTGATAACTGTACAGCCTGCCATGGCGCCAAAGGTGAACATCCTAAAGAAGATGATACGATCATCAACCTATCCCAACACTCTAAGACAGTATTAGAAAAAAAATAGCCAGTGTTTATCGTGCCATAGCCCACTGCAACTGCGCCAAGCAGAGTGGACACATGATGTACACTACCCAAAAATCAACTGTGCATCTTGTCACCAATTACACCAAGAAGTTGATGTAATTAAAAATATCCCAACCAAAAAACGCATTCAATTTTGTGTAGATTGCCACCAACCAGGTAGGGAGATAAGATGAAATCTTTATTATTATTTATGAGTCTATTTTTTTCCATAATGATTAGCGCAGAGGAGCTACCCAGCCCAGATGATGATAATTTAGCAAATCTACACTTAAAAGATCAGCAATGTGCGCAAGGTTGCCATGCGAAAGAGGGGCCATCGGAGGAGTTGGAGTTTAAGAATAATAGCTGTATAGAGTGTCACGATCAATTTGGTTATTTAGCCAAAGCACATAACCTTAAGCATCAAGAGGAGGAGATACTCTGCTTAGAATGCCACCTACCACATGAAGAGGAAAAACCAGCGGAGTTATGTGCCGATTGCCATGAAGCGGATCATGACGCTTTTAATGATAACTTTCTCTATAAGAAAAAACTATAACTGCGCTTCTATCAACAAATTACGGGGGGTTATTTGGCTTGCACAAAAGGTGGAAAGTTTGACCTGATAACCCGACTCTTGCAGTGCTAGCACTCTGTCATAAACTAACCATAACTCTAATGGACGCACAAAAAACTGGCTGATTAACTCCATACGACGCACTTTTTTAAGACGACTTTCAGCCAACACTAAAAAAGGCTGTAGCATCTCTGGCAGGGTAAAGGTTAATGATTTTTTGTGCATCGCCCATAAAACAAAGGCTTTAAACTCCCCCGTCAGTAACTTTTTAGGAAAACTGGGCAATGGACAATAGCGCTCTGTCTGTAAACAGTACTTCTGACATTCATCAAACGCTAAACGCCACAATACTTCTGTTTCACTTAAACGAGATTGCCTTTTCCCTGTGGTGATCTGTTTACTCACGGCTAATTTTAAGATCTGTTTACTGAGTATTAATGAAGATTTTTTGGCCAACAAAGAACAAGGCTGATAAATAGATTGCTCAGTAAGATGATAACAACATGGGCTAATAGTGAGTTGTTGAGGTTTTTTCTGTTTGGCAAGTTTTATAAGATGCAGATGTAAGTCACCACAGGCGTGCAGCGAAATCACATGACTCCCCGTATTAATACAGCTATCAGCTTGCCCTTTTAGTACATCGGCCTGTTTGAATATTTGCTGAACTTGCTGTTTTTTTGCTTGTGATTCACCAACATCACACAGTGTTTGTTGCCACTCAATCGATAATACGGGTAGTTTTTTTTGCCAACTAATTAATCGACCTAAATGTCCTTTTCCTGCACACCATTCAATGATATTGAGATCAGATTCCACTTGATCGGCAAAGGCGCTAATTTGTGACCACTTACGTCCTTTAATACCTGTACTTAACCAAAATGGGAGATCCTCTGTTATTGAAGTGAGTTTATTAACCGTAAATAGATCATCTGTTAACGGACGCAATGACTTAATAAAGGGGTATAAGAATGGCGTCAGTTGATCAGGAAATTGCTGATAATGTTGCAATTCCTGCTCTGAAAGATTATCTAAAAAATCACTCAGAGCAGGGTTTGTCTCATGCCACGGATAGTCTTTATAATGGAATGCTTCAAATAACCAATACACTGTTAACGCAGTTAAATATTCATCTAACTGCGCAAAGGTTTTATTGTACAAACTCAATTTTCCCATCAATCACATCAACCAATATTTTTTTACCTTTGACTAATTTTTCAGAGAGGATCTGCTCTGCTAATTGGTTTTCTAATAATTTTTGTATCGCACGTTTCAGTGGTCTGGCTCCATAAACAGGATCGTAACCCGCATTCACTAACAACTCGATAGATTGGTCATTAAAAGTGAGTAGGTAATCTCGTTCCTTAAGACGTTTCTGTAATCTATGTAGTTGAATAGTGGCGATCGATTTAATATGTTTCAGCCTTAATGGGTGGAAAACAACGGTTTCATCAATGCGGTTTAAAAATTCAGGTTTAAATTGATCGTGTAATACATTAAGCAGTTGCTTTTTTATCTCATCGTAACTCACCGTATCAAACTGTTCTTGGATAAGATCTGATCCGATATTGGAGGTCATGATGATCACGGTATTACGAAAATCAACGGTGCGTCCTTGTCCATCGGTCAAACGTCCATCATCCAGCACTTGCAGTAAAATATTAAACACATCTGGGTGTGCTTTTTCTATCTCATCCAAAAGGATAACCGAGTAGGGTTTACGACGCACAGCTTCCGTCAGATATCCACCCTCTTCATAACCCACATAACCCGGAGGAGCGCCCACTAAACGTGCCACGGAATGCTTTTCCATGAACTCCGACATATCAATGCGTACCATATTATCTTCACTATCAAACAGGAAGTGAGCTAATGCTTTACAGGATTCTGTTTTCCCTACACCAGTTGGCCCTAAAAATAGAAATGAACCAATTGGACGGTCGGGATCACTGAGCCCTGCACGACTACGACGAATGGCATTCGAAACAGCATTAATTGCTTCATTTTGACCGATCACACGACTGTGTAAGTGCTTCTCCATTTTTAGCAATTTATCACGCTCACCTTCGAGCATTTTATCCACCGGAATACCTGTCCAGCGCGCTAATATATCGGCAATTTCATGTTCAGTAACACAATGCTTGAGCAGCGTCATCTCTTGCATCTCAGCTTGCGTGGCTAAATCGAGTTGCTTTTCAAGATCAGGGATTTTGCCATATTGCAATTCTGACATACGTGTTAAGTCTGATGCACGACTAGCAACTTCTAAGTCTAAACGTGTTTGCTCTAACGCTTTTTTAATGTTTTGCGTACCTGAAAGCGCTGCTTTTTCCGCTTTCCAAATTTCATCTAATATTTTGTATTCTTTACCTTTCTTTTTTAATGATTTTTCAAGATCGCGTAGACGTTTAACACTCGCTTCATCACTCTCATTTTTTAGTGCCTTTTGTTCAACCGTCAGTTGAATAATTTTACGCCCCAGTTTATCTAAACTTTCTGGTTTAGAGTCCATCTGCAAACGAATACTAGAAGCGGCTTCATCCATCAAATCAATCGCTTTATCGGGTAGCTGTCTATCTGAGATATAGCGATGTGAAAGTGTGGCTGCAGCGACAAGTGCAGGATCGGTGATTTCCACTTTATGATGTAACTCGTAACGCTCTTTTAAGCCACGTAAAATCGCAATGGTATCTTCAACACTCGGCTCATCAACCTGTACCTTTTGAAAACGACGTTCAAGGGCTGCATCTTTCTCTATATATTGACGGTACTCATCAAGGGTAGTTGCACCCACACAGTGTAATTCACCACGTGCCAATGCAGGTTTTAACATATTGCTGGCATCCATTGCGCCAGACGTTTGACCTGCACCCACCATAGTATGTAACTCATCGATAAACAGGATAACTTTACCCTCTTCTTTCGCGAGTTCAGAAAGAACTGATTTTAAGCGCTCTTCAAACTCACCTCTATATTTCGCACCCGCAATGAGAGATCCCATATCCAGTGATAACACCCGTTTATTTTTAAGCCCTTCGGGGACTTCACCATTAATAATACGTTGTGCGAGCCCCTCTACAATGGCGGTTTTACCCACACCCGGCTCACCAATGATGACGGGGTTATTTTTAGTACGGCGTTGTAGTACCTGAATCATGCGCCGTACTTCATCATCACGACCAATCACAGGATCAAGCTTACCTTGCTCGGCACGCTCAGTAAGATCAATGGTAAATTTAGCTAAGGCTTGCCCTTGGCCATCACTGTTTTGGTCATCCACATTTTGACCATCACGAATTTTATGAATCGATTTATTTACTTTCTCTTTGCTTAAACCCAGCCCTGTTAAGATTTTCCCTAACGCGCCTTTATCCTCACAGGCAGCTAATAAAAACAATTCTGAAGAGATAAATTTATCTTTATTTTTTTGTGCAAATTTATCACAAAGGTTAAATAGAACACCAAGTTGTGCAGAAAGTTGGATATCACCACCGATACCAGAGACAGAGGCAATACGATCCAGATCAGCAGAAAGCTGAGAGCGTAGTTGATTAAGATCAATCTCAAGATCCGCTAAAATAGGACGAATGGAGCCTCCATCTTGATTGAGCAGTGCCAACATAAGATGTGTTGCTTCAATATATTGATGGTCACGCCCTAGTGCTAAAGATTGCGCATCGGAAATGGCTAATTGAAATTTACTGGTGAGTTTATCTAAACGCATAATTGCCTCCTTGATAAAGTTAAGATGGAGGCTAAATGGGTAAATTTCAAGGCTAAAGGTTAAATTTTTGGCTAAGGATTGGCTTCAACATTACTTGCGCTTTTGTTTTTAAAATAGCCAGTCACTTAAGGCTTTTTGGAAACAATTAAGGATCGGCTTCAAAATTACTTGCGCTTTTGTTTTAAAAACAACCAGTCATTTCAGGTTTTTTGGAAACAATTAAGGAT
>NZ_ATUO01000059.1 GCF_000420245.1 Psychromonas hadalis ATCC BAA-638
GATCATGACACTATCGTTGCTTGTTTATTCAATTGCTCAGCGAAGAATGCGTGCAACGATGAAAAAGGTAAAGGCCAGTATTCCGAATCAAATAAATCAGGCGACTGAAACACCAACATTGCGTTGGGTATTTCAATGTTTTGAAGAAATCAACCTAATTTACCAATCGAATAACGATGTTAATAACCGAGTGTACATCGATAGTTTGGATGAGTTAAGGAGAAAAATCATTCATCTTATCGGTGGGCATGCTGAATATTTGTATAAAATAGAAAAAGTCAGCTAGGGCTCTGATCAATGTCTGGTAAATTTTAAGTGCATTAATTCATTTGCTATTATGATAGCAATTAGTCACTTGCATTAAGAAAACAAAAAAGCCTCAAATTATTAATCATTTGAGGCTTTTTTTATGAGCATAATTAACCCTGTGTTTGCAATCCTGCAATTTGATGCCAGAAACCATTACACTCTTTAGTTGCTAATTTTACCGGATCGATGCCGACACTTAACGCATCACGGTACTGTTTTAGAATGGTGAACGCTTGAGTATCTGATGGACTGAGTCGCACTACGTTCACTAAACCTTGCATTGAGGGCAAGTCGTTAATCAAGTTATAACAGTAACCCGATTGTGTTTGAATACCATTCAAAATAAATACTTGCTGATCTTCCTGCGTGGTAGTCGGACGACCTTGTGGGTATTTAATACAACAAAGTTCACAATCATCTTTCGCTTTATTTTCTGAGCGCGCAGTAAAGCAACGTGCCGAGTAAGCCAGTGGCATAAAACCATGTGCAAACACTTCAATCTCAAATTGTGAGCGAAACCCTGAATCTTCACAGTCAGAGACTATTTTTGCTAACCAGTCACGGGAAAGTTCAACAGGCATCACCCAGCGTTGCATCCCTTTATTAACAAATATCTTTAAAACCGATGCGTTATAACAGTTAATTGCAGGCCCACAGACAAAAGGTACTTTTAGCTCACTGAGCAGTTGAATTGCCCCCACATCATTGGCTTCAACACTTAACTCTCCGTTTTCACAAAGCTGTTTTAATACTTTTACTTCAGAAGGTGCTTCAAGCAGTGCCATGCTTGAAAGAACAATCTCTTTGCCTTGGTTGTTTAACTCTTTTGCTAAACTTATCCAATCGCGGGTTTTAAGCTCGCGACGTTTACTGCATACCGTCTCACCTAAGTAGATAACATCCGCTTCACTGTTTAATGCTTGTTGATAAAAGTCTTCAACATTCTGTTTTGGCCAATAGTATAAAAGTGGCCCTAATGATAATTTCATGTGACTTCCTATTTTTGTTCGCCTATTGCCATTTTCGATGATATGCGCCTAGCGTCGTTTGACTGCCCTCTGAAACATTCGCTAACACACTATCCCATTCATCTTTGACTTGATATTGGTCGGGGTTGGCTTTGTAGCTATCAATGGCTGCCCGCCATACTTTTGTTATCTGCTCAACATAGGCTGGGCTACGCTGACGCCCCTCTATTTTTACCGAGCAAATATTCGCTTTCACCAATTCAGGCAACATCGATAAGGTATTTAAACTGGTTGGCTCTTCAAGAGCATGATAAAGGTTGTTATCAACATTAAACTTACCTTTACACAGCGTGGGGTAACCCGCTTTTTCATCAGCTTGATAACGGTCGATTAAAATATCATTGAGGCGTGACTCAAGCCCTTTATCTGTTTCACGCCAGCGTACATATTTGGCAGGCGAGCATGCACCAACCGTATTGGGAGATTCACCCGTAAAATAGGAGGAAAGATAACAGCGTCCCTCTGCCATAATGCACAAACTACCAAAAGCAAAGACTTCCAAAGGCATATCGGTATTACGGGAGAGCTGTTTTACCTGTTGAATCGATAAAACACGCGGAAGCACGACGCGTTTAACATTAAAATTCTGTTGGTAAAAATCAATAGCAGCGGTATTGGTCGCTGAGGCTTGTACACTTAAATGTAATTCAAGATCAGGATATTTATTGGCTGCATAATCAAGAGTCGCGATATCAGCAATAATGGCGGCATTTGCACCCAAATCAACACATTTATCTACCGCATTTTTCCAACGTTTTTCGCCCCCCGGGTGTGCAAAGGTATTAATAGCGACATGCAGATGTTTATTATGATCATGTACATATTGTGCGCCTTTAACGAGTTTTTTATCATTAAAGTTAAGCCCTGCAAAATGACGCGCATTAGTATCATCTTTTAGGCCGATATAAACGGCATCTGCGCCACAATCGATGGCTGTTTTTAATGCAGGTAAGCTACCTGCTGGGCAAAGAAGTTCCATAACTGTTCCAACTGCTTTTCAAAGAGGCACAATTGTAAAAACTTCGACAAAACATTTATTGATGTAGGGCAGGGTTGAGTGATTCTTTAGGGCATATACTGCTATTTTTAACCAAGAGAATCATCATGTTCAAACCTCTATTAAATAACTTACACCATCAACTGGTGAAAAATGCCCCTCACATGCTTTCTCTACCAAGTACTTTACTGCCTTTTTTTATTCAGAAAAAATTATTAGGTGAGCTATTAGCGAGACTTTTTAAAGAAGCGATTGAGGAGGGGGATCTTGAATTTTTAACCGATAAATGGCTCAAGGTGGAAGTGACGGATCTTAAACTCACTTGGTTTTTAAGTTTTAGCGAAGATAAATTAGTCATTGCAGCATCAAGCGAGCAAGTCGATGTGAGCTTCTCAGGTGAGGTAAATGAACTTATCTTAATTGCAGGGCGTAAAGAAGATCCTGATACACTGTTTTTTCAACGCCGTTTGTCGATTCAAGGTGATACAGAGTTGGGGTTAGAAGTGAAAAATCTTCTTGATAATATCGACTTTGATAACCAACCTGAACTACTCAAACAAGCGATTCAACGTTTTTCTACTTTTGTACAACAAGGTATGAAAGCGCCACTTATAACAGCAACCATTTAACAATACTTTCGCCAAAATGAAAACCACCCCATTTTGGCTGATTTTTTTGCCTGTAAGCATTTTATTTTTATTGGTATAAAATTCCATTTTAAGCTTAAATAAAAATTGGCGAAAGTATTGTTTAATCAAAGTGGTTGAATATTCAAGATTTTACCGTTAGATTGTGAATGAAATGTAACAAAATAATGGGATCAACACCGATGAAAAATACGTTTAATGGTTAGAATAACACTGATTATTCTTTCATTTTTAATCGGCTTGCAGTTTACGCTCAATCATCAACTCCCTATTACACTGAGTTACTTTTATGGTGCTATCAATCTACTCACTTTTTATATTTATTACCTGGATAAAATAGCAGCACGTAAAGGGCACTGGCGAATTAAAGAGACGCAGTTACACCTTCTGTCACTCTTGGGTGGCTGGTGGGGCGCATTGATCGCACAACAATTTTTGCGCCATAAATCGATTGAAAAATCTTTTTTAGTGGTCTTTAGTTTTACATTATTGGTCAATGTTTCTGCACTCGCACTCTTTCTTTATAAAGGAAAATAATGAAAATATACGCGGATATTAAGTCAGGTAATTGTTATAAAATTGCGCTGTTATGTGCCTTATTAGAGATAAGGCATCAATGGATCCATGTTGATATTTTAAAAGGTGAAACACAAAGCGCAGATTTTTTAGCGAAAAATAGTAATGGTAAAATTCCACTTTTAGCACTTGATAGTGGTGATTATCTCGCAGAGTCCAATGCAATATTAAATTATTTAGCACAAGACAGTCAGTTATTACCCGCCGATACTCTGCAACGCGCAAAAGTATTACAGTGGCAATTTTTTGAGCAATACAGCCATGAGCCTTTTATTGCTGTGGCGCGCTATATCAATCTTTACCTTGGTTTACCACAAGAGAGAGCAGATGAGTATAAAGGCCTGCAAACTGGTGGTCATAAAGCATTAAGTGTCATGGAAAAACAGCTCAGTAAAACAGACTATTTAGTGGGAGATAGACTCACTATTGCCGATATTTCACTTTATGGTTATACCCATGTTGCACATCAAGGGGGATTTGATTTAAGCCAATATCCCGCTATTCTAGCTTGGTTAAAACGTATTAAATCGATGCCACTTTATATTTCGATGCAGGACTAACCGTGCAAACAGATATCACTTTTTCATACTGCTGAGGTACATCAGAAAACATTTGATAAGTTAATTAAAAAACATAAACCAAGTTTAAAAGTAAAACATATTGTTAGTAGCGCATTGCTTGAAGAGGCGGTAAACAAGGGCTTAACAGAGAGTGTACAAACGAAAGTTAATGCCTTGTTTAAAATTCAATCTAAGCAGAGTAAGCTTGTCGTATGTACCTGCTCAATCTTAGGTGGAATTGCTGAAAACATATTGCTGGATAATGGTAAGCATGTTATTCGTATTGATCGGGCGAGGGCAGATTTAGCGGTTAAATCTGCCCGTAAAATATTAGTATTAGCAGCACTTGAAAGTACATTAACACCCACAAAAGCATTAATGTTGAGTTCGCAACAGAGACAAAACAAGAAAAACAGCAACATTACGATTGTATCGTATTAGCACAAGCTTCAATGGCTGGTGCGGTTGATTTGATCAAAGAGAAAAGGGTGCTTATATTAAGTAGCCCTGACATTGGCGTGAAAGCATTATTAAAACAATTGTAGAGAAAGCCAATGTAGAGCTTTAACTCTCTTTTTTCCTCAGTCGCTTAGTCTCCTCATGATGAGTAAACATCGTATATGTAAGTAAACCGTTACAAACGGTTAATAAACTAAAACTTCAATTTTTTCCCAATCACGTATCTTCTTTTAGGCAAGTGTTATTTATAGCGATTACATTAAATAATTGTTTAGTGTTGCTGGTTAAAATCAACCATCTCTGGCGGTTAAATTTATGAAAGTCGTAACCATTAAGGAATTAAAGTCTTTATTTAAAATCTCCCAATAAAGGAAGAAAGGAAGAAAGAAGTTACTTCTTAAAAGGTTGCAGATCACGCAGTGAGTTGGTTAATTTTTCTTGCACAATACAAAGCCACAAACTTAATGTATTTGCTATTAAACCCATTCTGTCTAAATATAAGGAAGATACCATGACAATTGAAACAACTATGCCTCCTGAAAAGCCGACCTCTATCTGGTCGTTTTTCACGCGTGGTGTTAGCACATTATCAACCGTAGGTCGTGCATTAATGCTACCTATCTCCATTTTGCCCGCAGCAGGTTTATTACTCGCATTTGGTGACAAACTTGATATTCCTCTGATGGTTGGTGCGGGAGATGTTATTTTTAGTAATCTGCCTCTGTTATTTGCTGTTGGTGCTGCCGTAGGGTTAACCAAAGAGTCGGGCATTGCCGCACTGGCTGCGGTGATTGCGATGTTAGTAATGAACATGACCATCGGTGTACATGCAGGGGTTACACAAGAGATGGCATTAGCTGGCGGGGCTTATGCATTAGTATTAGGTATTCCTAGTTTACAAATGGGGGTGTTTGGTGGCCTGATTGCAGGTGTGCTTGCTGCTAATATGTACAATCGCTTCCATACTATTCAGTTGCCTGCTTTTTTAGGTTTCTTTTCTGGTAAACGTTTTGTGCCTATTGTGACCGCTTTTAGTGCTTTTTTATTAGGATTAATTCTGCCAAGTATCTGGATTTATGTACAAGGTGGTATTGATGGTATGTCGGAAATTGTCAATGGCAGTAATCAAGCATTATCCACGTTTGTTTTTGGTTTTACCGAGCGCGCCCTAATCCCATTAGGATTACACCATATTTGGTATCCCACTTTTTGGTTTAGCTTTGGTGAGCATACAACCGCAGCAGGCGAACTCATTAATGGTGACCAAACCATCTGGTTTAAAATGTTAGCTGATGGTGTGAAGGATTTTAGTTCTGAAAGTTATCAAGGTGCAGGCAAGTTTATGCAGGGTGAATTTCCATTGATGTTATTTGCATTACCTGCCGCATGTTTAGCGATGTATCACGAAGCAAAAACAAAAAATAAAAAGTTTGCTGCAGGTATTCTTTTTTCAGCCGCATTAACTTGTTTTTTAACAGGTATTACAGAGCCGGTCGAATTTACCTTTATTTTTGTCTCGCCTTTACTGTATCTCTTTAATGCGCTTTGTACGGGGTTTGCTTATATGTTTATGTATCTTTTGGATGCGCATTTAGCAAAATCATTTTCAGCAGGGTTCATTGATTACATTACGTTAGGTATTATGCCTGCATCAAGTGGTTTTGATACAAAGCCTTTTGCTGCTGTGATCGTGGGTGTGCCAATGGCTATTATGTATTACTTTACGTTTCGTTTTGTTATCCGTAAATTTAACGTACAAACACCAGGGCGTACCGATGAGTTACAAGAGGAGATCACGTTAAGTGATGAGCAACTCACTAAATTGACACTTGATTTTGTCGGTGGCAGAGATAATTTAACCTCGGTCACCTCATGTATTACGCGCTTACGTTTAGAGGTTAAAGATGTCTCACTGATCAATGATAAAGGGTTGCAAGATATTGGTGCAATGGGTGTTATCCATGTTGGCTCACATGGCGTACAAATTGTTTATGGTGCTAAAGCACAGTTTGTGGCAGATAGAATTAATAATCATTAATTTTTGACTATCTGAAGGTTAGCCAGTATTTGTTATTCATATAGGGATATACTGGCTAATTATTGAGGCGTATTATGAATAAAAAAATATTAATTGTTGATGATAGTGAAGAGTTAACCGATGCCTTAGGCGAATATTTAAGTCAATCGGGTTTTATTATCAGCATCGCTTTTGATGGCGAACAGATGAAACAGATATTACAGAAAACTGAGCATGATTTAATTATTCTCGATGTTAATCTACCTGGCGATGATGGTTTTACTTTATGCGCTCATATTCGCCAGCGTTCAGAGATCCCCATTATCATGCTTACTGCCGCCAGTGATGAAGTGGATAGAGTCACTGGATTAGAGATTGGCGCAGATGATTATGTAACCAAAGACTTTAGCCCACGCGAGTTATTAGCACGTATTAAAGCTATTTTTCGGCGCGTAAAGATGCAAGGGAAGTCGCATCTCGTGCACCATATACCCTTTTCGGGTTGGTGTTTAGATACCGTATCACGGCTGTTAATCTCTCCCCAACAGGTAACAATCAAGTTATCAGGATCAGATTATTCACTGCTATCGTTATTTCTCAATAACCGTAATATTGTGTTAAGCCGAGATGAGATTGCACAAAAGATCTGGGGGCGTGATATAGAGCCTTTAGAGCGTGGCATTGATGTGCAGATTTCAAGATTACGTAGTCATTTTAATGATAAACAACATAAGATGATTGTAACTGTGCGTAATGAAGGTTATGTATTTGCAGATAATGATTAACTTAAACCGTTTTCGCCCCCAATCACTAGCTACTCGCACCAGCCTATTTTTGCTGGTGGTTATATTAAGTGCAGAGTTTATTGCAGGTTTTATCTGGTATCAGCAAAATGAGAAAAAACAGCAACAAGGTTTAGTGAGTGTAGTGAACAGCCTTGCGTTAAGTGCTTATACCACTATCTCCTACTTTAGTGATCTTCCTTTAGAGTATCGCGTGCTGGCACTTAACCAACTGCGTAATATGGGCGGTAGCCGTTTTTTTGTTTCCCTCAATAATCACCAATTACCGCTACAAACTATTGAGCCCTCTGCAGGTAAACGCTTGGTGTTGAATGAGCTTTATAAGTCACTGTCCGCCAAACTGCCTGAAGTACCTCTGTTTATCGATATCAGCAAACGCCGAGATTTAGTGGTCTTTGATGCCGAAATAAATTTTGATCAGTTGCCCGTTAAATGGCGTAGCTCTAGTTTGTTATATAAAGAGCTTAACCCCCCTATTATTGTGATTCAGGTACCATTATCAGAAGATGAATGGTTTTATCTTGCTGCTATTTTACCTGAGCCTTATGTGTTGATTAATAGCCAATTCATCACCTCTACTCAACTGTTTTTTATGGCAATTTCAGCCTTGGTTATTCTGTTTTTAACCTGGTTTATTGTGCGCCGAGAAATTAAACCGATCGCAAATTTAGCGAATGCTGCTCTGCAGATGGATGGGAAAATAAAAGTTTCTCCTTTGAAAGAGCAAGGTAGCCAAGAGGTCAGAACCGCCATTAAAGCATTTAACAAAATGAATCAGCGTATCATCACTTTCACTTTAGAGCGAGATGTCCTGTTTAGTGCAATTTCACATGACCTGCAAACCCCACTTGCTTGTTTGAAGCTACGCAGCGAGATGTTAGAAGATAAGCGTACCCGAGAGAAGTTCCAGAAACTATTAAATGATATGGCATTTATGCTCAAAGGTGCCTTGCATTGTATTAAGAATACCGATATTCATGAAGATATGTCTCCTGTTGATTTTGTTGATTTAATCCATTGTTGTAGTGAGGTTTTTGACCGTTCTCGTATACAACTCACTGGTCAGCAACAACATCTATTTATTGCCAAACCTGTTGCAATACAACGTTGTTTGCAGAATATCATCAATAATGCAATGAAATATGCACAGCAACTTACTATTACCATTGAAGACAGTGAGCAAGCTCTATGGATCACCTTTAAGGATGATGGCCCTGGTATTCCTGCAAAGCTTTTAGAGAAAGTTTTTGAACCCTATTTTCGTTGTGATGAACGCGCTCAACTTGCTGGTACTGGATTAGGATTAACCATTGCGCGTAATATCGCACGTATTCATCGTGGTGATATTAGCTTAATTAATCGTTCGGGAACGGGTTTGACAGTCAGCCTTATTTTATATCGTGATTAAACTGTTGCGTTATTTACCACTCACTCTCTATTTTCTCTCCTTTAATGGTGTGGCACAAACACAGGAGTTATTACATTGGTGGTCAAGTAAAGGCGAATTGAAAGCGCTACAAACAATTGAAAAAATTATTCAACAGGAAAATAAGCAGATTCAACAGCACTATTGGCAAGTGAATGCTATTGTAGGAGAAGGGGGATTATCCGCGTCTAAAGTGTTACAAACGCGTGGTTTAGCGGGCACGTTACCCACACTTGCGCAACTTTCGGGCACTGAAATTACCACTTGGGCAAAATTTGGATTATTACAACCATTAGACAATACGGCCAAACAGGAGAACTGGGAGTTGTTGATGCGACCATTAGCGTTGCAAGTTTCCCGCTATCAAGGGCAATATATTGCACTGCCTTTGGCTATTCATCGTATTAACTGGTTATGGACAAATAATCAGATTTTTAGACAACAGCAGCAAATAATTCCCAAAAGTGTTGATCAGTTTATCGCTGTCATTAAAGTATTTAACGCACAAAATATTAAACCGTTAGCGATTGGTAATCAGCCGTGGCAGATTGCTATTTTATTTGAGAATATCGCATTAGGGTTAACCAGCAGTACTTATTATAAAAAAGCGTTTGTAGAACTTGATAAACAGGCGATCAAGGCTGAAAAAATGCACTTTATTTTAAACAAATTCCGTGAAATTTCTTTACTAATTAAACCCACCATCAGCAAACAAAGCTGGGAAAATGCCACGCTAACGCTTTTGCATCATCAAGCCGCTATGCAACTTTCGGGTGATTGGGTTTTGGGGGAGATTATTGCCATTGATGATGATGCGCTCTCATATATTAATTGCAGCAACGCGCCAGGTACAGAGGGCACTTTCATCTATAATATGGACAATATTGTACATTTTAAAAACAGCAACAATCAACGTCAAAATATGGCAGCCCAAAAAGTACTCCGACAATTATCCAGTAGCCAGTTACAACATGATTTTAGTAAAGCAAAAGGGGCGTTACCTGCACGTATAGATGTAGATATGAGTGATTTTAATCGTTGTACATTACAAGCAGAAAAAGATTATACAATGGCCAAACAAAACGCCACATTATTACCCTCAATGACGGACTCAATGGCGGTTAACCCAGTTATACAAAAGATGCTCATTAATCAAATTTATACTTTTTTTAATAACCCCAATATTAGCAATCAAATTTTTATTGATAATTTTACTGCCATTGCATCGGGGAGCTCTATTCGCTAATGCAAATATTATCCCCACATGAAGTGTTCATGGCAATGATTTTAAACATGTAGGGAGGGAAATAGCTCTGATTAATAGAGCAAACTATACAGTTTACGGCGATATTCACTGACTAAACTTGCATCATCAATGGTGGCTAAAATATCTAACAGTGTTTTTTTAGTTTCACCATTTTCATAGCCTAAATCGGTTAACAAAATATTGTACAGTAATGCCAGTGCCTCACTGTTTCGATTCGCTTGGTTATATTGAATCGCGAGTTGATACTCGATAGCGGTTTTATCTGTTGCATCTTCAAGCTGTTTTTCAAGGGCAATGATCTCGGGTGTTTGTGATGACTGTTTCGCTAATTCTAACTGTGACATCAAGCTGTGATAGATCATATTTTGATCCGCCATCGGAATTGTTTCTAATAGAGGTGTTGCACTTTCAAATTCCCCCAACGCTAAATAGACTTGTGCGAGTGCCAGTTTAATCTCACTCTCTTTAGGCGAAAGTTCGTTTGCTTGCAGTAGGGTAGTTTTAGCTTGCTCAACGTCACCTTGAGCAAAAAGTGTTTGTCCTTGTTGTAATAATAGTTGTGACTGATCGGGGGTATGCTTGTTAATAAAGTCACGAATAAATTGCTCAGTTTGTTCACCCACAAAATCATCTGCACCTTGCCCATCGATAAACATAAAGACACTGGGTATACTTTGTACACCAAAATGGCTGACAATTTGTTGCTCTACATCGCAGTCGATACGCGCAACAACAAACGCCTGTTCGTCCTCTGCATGAATTTTATCAATCAGTGGCAATAATTCACTACAGACGGGGCACTGTTGTGACCAAAAAACCACTAAAACGGGTTTCTCTTTTGAGCCTTCTAAGATGATTTGTGGAAAAGTAGAAATACTAACATCATGATTATTAACTGACATGCAGACCTCAATAGATATAAAAAAGTTCAATTGTTGTTAGATTATCTTCTTATTCGTTGAACACAAGCAACAAAATACAATTTAAGTGCAATTTTTATCGTTACAAGCTCAATCTATGCGCTTTATTACTTGTTTTTAGGGGCGCGCAAAAGTAACATTAAGGCATTATAATGAGGAGATTTTCATATGTTAACAGGTAGTATTGTCGCACTCGTGACCCCAATGGATAAAACTGGCGAAATTGATTTTCATGCGCTTAAAGCGCTAGTAGAATTTCATATAAAATCTGGCACTAGCGCGATTGTTGCCGTCGGAACAACGGGGGAATCTGCAACACTTAATGTTGATGATCACGTTAAAGTGGTCATGAAAACAGTTGAATTTGCTGATGGCCGTATTGATGTCATCGCAGGCAATGGTGCTAACTCAACGGCAGAAGCGATTATCTTTAGTAAACTATTTGCTAACAGTGGCATTGTAGCAGGGTTAAACGTGACCCCTTATTACAATAAACCCACACAAGAGGGTTTATACCAACACTTTAAAAAAATTGCTGAATCTTCTGATCTTGCCCAAATTCTCTATAACGTGCCTGGGCGCACCGCTGTTGATATGTTGCCTGAAACGGTTGCGCGCCTCGCTAAAATAAAAAATATTATTGGTATTAAAGAAGCAACGGGCGATCTCAATCGCCTCCACGAAATCAAAGCACTAGTCGCAGATGATTTCCTACTATTTAGTGGTGATGATGAGACCGGTTGTGATTTCATGTTACAAGGTGGAGATGGTGTTATCTCAGTAACCACCAATATAGCGCCTGTGCAGATGAGTAAAATGTGTGAGTTTGCCCTTGCTGGTAAGACGGAGCAGGCACAAGAGATTCATCAACAACTGATGCCAGTTCATCAAAATTTATTTGTTGAATCAAACCCAATCCCTGTAAAATGGGCATGTGTAGAGCTAGGCTTAATTCCTTCTGCTGATTGCCGTTTACCGTTAACTATTTTAGCGCAAGCACAACATAGTATTGTCCGTGATGCCTTAACAAAAGCAAAGTTACTTTCATGAAATTAACCTTTATACACCGCCCATTTAACAATAGCCGTAGCATAGCTGCGGTTATTGTTGCGTTATCACTCTCTGGGTGTATCCGCTTTGATACACGCATGCAAGCAAATGGCTCATTTGATTATCAAGATGCAACACTGATTGAACCGTACCAAACGGGTAAATTAAGTAATGATGAAGCACGAAATACTTACGTTATTCCCACCTTAACCGATGAGCAGAAAATGGTTGGTTTCGCTGCCGGAAATGTTGATGTTCGCCCTCCAACGCAACTGATGGCTGTCCTTGATGGGCTAATATTAGAAAAAACCGAAGATGGTAGTACTAAAATTTGGTTCAATGCATTTAATCAACAAGAGGATATGCAAGCTAAAGTATGGGAACTACTTGAGTCCTATTTAGCAGAGAACAATGTTGATATTGCTAAGAAAGATAAATCACTGCAGCAATTAGAAACGGGCATCTTTTCAGAAAAAAGAGTTTTTGGTAGTTACTTCAATGAAAATACCATTATAAAAGAGTCCTCTTATCTATTTACTATTGAAAAACAGCAAGAGGGGCACAGTGTTGCACTGACGGTTGATGCACTCACTTATCAAGAGAGCAGTGATGGTAAAAAATTAAAAATAAACTTAGTGGGTAGTAGAAAACAAGATATCGAGCTTCGTTTTGTGAATGACTTACTGGCCTACGCATATCATATCAAAGAATCGGATCAGCTTAAACAGGCAGATACACAGCCACTTGCAATCAAATTAGGCTTTGATGATAACCATCAAAGCACATGGATTGTAGATAACGAATTCTTAGATACATGGCGTAAGTTACCCGCACTGTTTACTCTACTTAATTTTACCATCGTTGAAGAGGATAAAAATTTAGGTTACTTCTTACTGGATTACAGCCAACCCGACGATAGTTACTGGACAGAGAATAACTTAAATCATTTTGAACTTGATAACGGAGAATACTTTATTCAACTCGGTGAAGTGACAGGAGGAACAACGTCTATTGCTTGGCTAGATGAAGATAAAAAACCATTGCCTGATCAAAAAATAACAGAAATTTATCTGAGCATCACCGAACAAGTGCGTGGTGTTTTATTAGAAAAAGATAAACAAACCAAAGAGTTTTAACTTAAGTTAGACAAAAATAAAACCAACGGCTTAATCACCTGTTGGTTTTTTGTTTTCTTGTTTTAATTTCTCCGCCTGTTTTTTTTCTGCAATCTCTTTTAAAATACGTTCCGGAATTTTTATTTTTGCACTTTGCTTTAACAACATTAAGTTGCTAATAATGATCCCAAGTACCAATGCGATAATTAAAAAAACACCCCAACCATTCACATCATTCTCCTTTTATATTTTAGATAAAAGAAAGCAGAAACTTAATTCTGCTTTTAATTTTTTAATTATTAATTTTAACGTTAGTCTACTAAACCATATTGGTCACGTAGAACGTCAATAATTTCTTCTTTAGGATTTTCACTCAGTACAATTTTCTTACCAATAATTTTTTCTGCAATACCGATGTAGGTTTCAGAAATTTTCATCAATACCGTTTCAGGCAACGCGTTATCTTTTGCTAACGCTAAACGCTCAACCATACGATCTTTATTTAATAAAATATCAGGATCTGGGAAATGCTTTAAAAGCAGTTGGCGAAAATCTTCTTTTGAATTTTCAACAATTTTTCCCTCACGCAATGCGGCACCATCCCAGATGCGCGATGAATCAGGCGTACCGACTTCATCCATGTAGATTAATTTTTCATTGCCCGCTTTATCAGTGACATAACCAAATTCAAATTTAGTATCAACAAAAACTTGATCGATCTTAGCAAGCTCACTACTTATTACATCAAAACCCTCTTTTAATAATTTCTCATAGAAATTAATATCAGAAGCATTGGCAAAGTTAAATGCGCTAAAGTTATCTTCAATATTTTTACGCGTGATATTGACATCATCGACTGCGGGTACGCCGGGAATACCTTCTAAAATACCTTTGGTTGATGGCGTGATCAATAGCGCGGGTAGTTTTTGATTATTAGATAAACCTTCAGCAATATTGATACCACAGAATTCACGTTCACCTTTCTCATATGAACGCCACATTGAACCAGTAATATATTGACGCGCAATGGCTTCAATCATCACAGGTTTTGCTTTTTGTACGATCCAAACCAAAGGATGTGGGATATCAAGAATGTGACTCTCTGCTAAGCCTTGCTCTTTGAAAAGTTTAAACCAGTGATTTGAGATAGCATTAAGTGCAGCACCTTTACCCGGAACACCATTCATACCACCTTCGCCATGCCAAATACAATCAAATGCAGAGATACGATCGCTGATCACCATAATTGCAAGAGGCGCATCGGTCGCAACATCATAGCCTTTTTCTTCAATTAAACGTTTACTGTCAGCATCTGTTAACCAATAAACAGAGCGAACTTTACCACTGTGTACAGGTTTGTCGGTGCGAATAGGGAGATCGTTATTAACGGCTAATACTTTGTTGGCAAGACTCATAAAAATTCCTTGTTTCTTTTTTGTCATCAAAGACAGTAAATACTGCAAATAAAAATTTGAGCGCGCAGTTTAACAGATAAATGATGACTTATCATGTCAATATTAAACGTAACAAAAGCCGCTATAAGCGCTGTAACTCATCGAGGATCGCTTGTAGCTTTATTTTAATAACGTGTAAATTGTTGGGTCCCATTCTTAACATTAATTTTTGTGTATCGGGCAGTGCTTCTAAAGTTTCGTCGGTATATTGATACATCACAGAGGGTGAGATAACTTCTAACTTGTAATAAATAATCGGTGTTTCAAGAAGATGTTCAATCGCTTTCTCAAAAGTGCCAGAAAAATGTCCCGTTGGGTAACCTATCTCTTGGTACGCTTGCTCTAAAAGTGGCGTTAAAAGTACATAAAGATCAATAAAAGCATCAATATCAATGGCATCTAGCGCATTTGCATAGCGTTCGTAACGTTGGTAACTATCAGTGTTAATATAAAGACTGTTTTTTTGTTTTGTCACCTTAAATTGACCATCAGGTTTTATGACTGGACTAAAATTAAGCAGTAACTCCCCTCGTGAAAAATTATCGATAAATACCACCATGTTTCTAATGATATCAGTAGAGACAAACAATGCTTTCTGTTGTGGTTGTGTTATTTTATTTAATAAAAAGGGATCAGATTCATGAAGTGTAGGCAGTGGCTCACTATTTTTTTCCGTTTCGGATACGCGGGTGATGACGTTAGGTTCTTTTTTTATGCTAATCGTGGTGTTAACTCTCTTTTTTTCACTAATATTGACTGTTATCTCAGGTTGTATTTCAGACTCTCCCCTTAACTCATCTTGAAAAGACAGTGGCTCAGAGAAAAAATAGGAGGAAAGATAGGGTGCAACACCCCCCACAACAAGTAACACACCCAAGATAATAATGATCACTTTTGAATTTTTTTTATTGTTAATATTTTCTTCTGCCATGAGAATGTTCCTAAATATTCATTGTAAATATTGTACAAAATTAAATACTTAAAAGCAGTTACTGCGTTTAAATATGTTATCTCATCCTTTGTTTTTATGGAAGAAACCTAGACGTCAATACAAAGAGCTAAAATATCCATCTAAAATAGACACTCAATTCTCACGGGTTATATCAGTTATCATTAAATTGATGGATAATCCCTTTACCCATCATCATGTTAAGAAAATAATGAGACAACAACTAAAAGCACTATCTGAAATAGTTGCACAAGCGAATGATCTATTTTACGAAAAAAATAAAACACACGATACCGTTATTGGCATTATGGATAAAAGCCTCCGTAAACAGGGAATGAATGCCGATGCAATCAGTGTAGATTGTATTCCACTTAATAAGAAAATAGTATTTTTACTGCATGATGAAAAACCTAAACTGGTTGATATCGCTTTTGGTAATAAAGAGGGAGATATCAGCACTTCATCACAGTTACAATTAGACACATTAAGCGTAAATTGCGTCGTTGAATTTATGAACGATTATTTTAAATAACTCTTTTTAAATCGTTCTTTCAAACAATTAAGCAATCAAAAACATTGCTCAGTATCTCATTATTAGGGTAGAATCGCGCCCCTCTTTTTAAGTCTCTGGAAATATAATGCGCGCTGATTTTATTGGTATTGATTTTGGTACAAGCAATTGTGCTGTGGCAGCTTGGGTTGATAATAAACCAACACTGATTGTGGTGGATGAGAATAGTGATACTCCCTTTAAGATTCGATCAGCAATCTATTTAGCCAATAATGAGTCGGGTGCAGTGAGCCAAAGTGGCAAAGCAAATGAACAAACCTTAAACGATATGTTAAATGCGGGTGATATATTATTTGGTGAACAAGGATTTAACGCCTTTTTATTAACACCACATGAAGGGCGCTATGTGAATAGTCCCAAAAACTTTCTAGGTGCTAAAATTCCCAAACGTTTGCTAGATAACTTTGAAACATTGGTGGTTCGTTTTCTTTCCTACCTGAAACTGTGTGCTGAAAAACAGTTAAAATGCACCATTAATAAAGTCGTGATTGCGCGCCCTGTAAACTATCACTCTACGATGGGGGAACTTGGCAATCAACAAGCTGAAGCTCTCATGTTACGGGCAGCCACTAAAGCGGGTTTTACACAGGTGCAATTTATCCATGAGCCACTGGCAGCGGCTTATCATTTTGAGCAACAAATTAAACAACCAACAAAAGCGATGGTGGTGGATTTAGGCGGTGGTACTTCCGATGTTACTTTTTGTTTATTAAGTGAAAATAAAGCCAATAATCTTGATCGTGATGGCGACATTTACGCCACAAAAGGGATACGCCAAGGAGGAATTGTCAGTGATAAACATTTAGCCAGTGGCATTATTTCTCCATTGTTTGGTCGAGGCGGGCGCACAGCAGATGGTCGTGCAATCCCTAACAGGCTGCTCTCTGGTGTTTATTCGATTGATAATATGCCTGAGATGGCTGATTTTTATACTGAAAAACGCGCGAAAGCAATCAGTGACTACATCGTTGCAAGTGATGATCCTCTGCCCTTAATACGTTTGCAACGAGTACAAAAACAGCGTTTAACACATCAGTTAATGCATGCGATTGAGCTTGCAAAAATTGAGTTAAGTGATCAATCGCATGTAAATTTAACATTAACTTTTATAGAAAAATCATTAGATGTGATGCTTGAACGTGAGCAAGTCGCACAGACCATGACAAATTGGCTAGAAAAAATGTTTATCATGATTGATGATGCCGTTGATGAAGCCAAGCAACAGCCAGAAATCATCTACTTAACTGGGGGAATGGGCCTGTCACCACTAGTACAACAAGCACTTAAAACGCGTTACCCCGTGGTGAAAATAACCGTTGCTGATGCCTTTAGCTCAGTCGTTTTTGGTGCATTGTTAAAAGCGAAACGGTTATATTGTTGCAACTAAATTAATTTCAGGCGGAAATTGAAAGTCTAATGCGTCTAAAATTCATCATAAAGTGCATCTAACGCACCATTTTGTATCTTCTTGTTTACTTTTTTTAAACAACTGTGCGCATGCCAAAGTACTTGTTGCATGCTTTCATAACAGCGGCGTTCATTTTTTCCATAGGCAAAGAAAGTCAACACCACTTGTTGTCCAATGCCTCCCGTATCGGGGCTATCACCAAGTTCGAGATAACAGGTCGGATTTTGTGACAAACCAATAGCCCCCCCGCGAAAAGCAAGTTTAGTGCTTGCAACAGATTGCAGTATACTTTGCATTAACCAGTCACAGCTTCGGGACTGACAGTTCTCAGGAATATCTCGAAACAAAATCATCAATCGAGCGGTGCATTTTTTTGCATAAGGATATTGATCATCACTATTTTCTTCCACTGCATTAAAAGTGCAATCATTACTTTCTAGTAATGATATCGGACTGTTTATCCATTCAATCAGCGAATAAAAAGTGTCCGTAAACGGCCATTTTTTAAAAGGCTGTAGATCTTCAAGTGAGTCACGTATTCGTTTTGGATTTTTCTTGAAATCAATATAAATATTGGACTGATCGTTTTCCATGGTCGTCCAAGGATGAGATCTTAATGCTGAATGTTCAGTTTGATTGGAAGTAAAAGCGTCCACAATATTTACCTTTTAAGAATGTAAGCCAAGCAGTTTGATAAGTGCTGTATATTAACAACAATCAGAAAAATAAGAAGCGCGCCGTAAATTGTTTGAGTTTAAAAGATGACAGACTGATAGAGGATGTTTTTATAAAAGAGGGAAGGTGTCGTCGTAAATGGCTCTCGCTCGGTTATTTTAAGAGGATAGAGGCTCCTCAAAAATAACATAGCCAGTATTTATTTATTACTTAGTTAATTGTTGTGATTGTTGAATGTTTTTTGTTGTCGATTCTAGTTCACGGTTTTGTTGAAACCAAAAACGTTTTCTACCCGTAGTACGCGCCATAGCAGGTGTCCTTCTGGGGATATTTAAAAATAAAACAGTACAATTTTAAAATTATTGGCTAACAAAGAAATATAAAACGACATGACACAAACAGAAGTGGGTGTTATTGGGTAAATATTTGTAGCGAGTAATGGTTAAGTTGTAGTGATTCGGTGAATTAAAGGCGCTGTAACGTTGACGTTATAGCACCTTTATTAGTTACAAATTAAATTGCAACTACGTTTGCAGCTTGAAGACCTTTTTCGCCTTGCTCAACTTCAAAAGAAACTTTTTGGCCTTCAGCTAAGGTTTTGAAACCTTCAGAAGCGATTGCACGGAAATGACAAAATACATCTTCGCCGCCGTTATCTTGTGCTAGAAAACCGAAACCTTTTGCTTCGTTAAACCATTTTACTGTACCAGTAGTTGAATTAGACATGATGTGTCCCTTATATAAATTCATAAAAAATTACCGCAAATGCGATGTGCTAAGAACTGAATTATTGAATGTTACGATGAAGCTAAGGGATACACTACGGACAACTACGATTACGCGGGAGTAACTGAGATAATAACTTGGACTTTACAATTTCATTAATAACTCTTATTTTTAGAGCGAGTAGATAATAACTTAAATAATGAATAACACCTAATTTTATTTACATAAAATTAAATAAAAAAAGTACGCTGTGCAATGAATAAGTATCTATTATTTTTAACCTGTTTTTATCTAAATTGCTTTGATCTAAATACTATCGCAAAAGAGAAAACCCTATAAACTAATACCTTAATAAATGACATTGCAATACTGCATCTTTAATAGGTTATAAATTATGATAAAACTGATCGCGCTGGACATGGATGGTACGTTGTTAAATAACGAAAAATGTATCTCTGAACGTAACTACCAAACGATTCAGGCCGCCAAAAATGCAGGGATCAAAATCGTACTGGCCTCTGGCCGTCCACTGCAAGGTTTACAGCCCCACCTTGAACATCTTGGTTTAACAAGTAAAGATGATTTTGTTGTCTCCTATAACGGCTCATTAGTACAACGTGTTGGCGGTGGGGAAGTGATACATAAAACCAGTTTAAAAGGCAGTGACGCAAAAGCTATTTTTGAAATATCACTGCAACTTGGCGTTCATATTCATGCCTTTTCTGTAAAGCAGGGGTTAATTACACATCAACACAACCATTGGACAGATATCGAAGCAAGGTTAAATGGCATCATCGCAACAGAGGTTGATTTTACTGAGCTTGATGATAATGAAGATATTATCAAAGTGATGATGGTGGCTGACGAAAAAGTGTTAACACCCGCCATAAAAAACCTTCCATCACATTTAAAAGAGCAATATACCGTCGTACAAAGCGCGCCCTTTTTCTTAGAGTTATTACACCCAACCAGTAACAAAGGGGTTGCTATCGAAAAGCTAAGTCGGCTCCTTAATATCAGTGCAGATGAAGTGATGTGCATCGGTGATGCTGAAAACGACCACGCGATGTTGGAATTCGCAGGACTTGCTGTTGCAATGGAAAATGCAGATCCGGCGACCAAAGCATTAGCAAACTACATCACTAAAAGTAATCAAGATGATGGTGTTGCTTTTGCGATAGAAGAGAAAGCGTTAGCGTCATAAATGATCACCCGTTTGGTACAAAAAGAGGATAAATATGAAAGCGCTACAGCAACAACTTGATTTTTTAATGCAGATTGACCAATTAAAAGCAATTTACCGGCAAACCACAGTAAAAAATGACAATGATCGTCAAGAAAATAGTGCGGAGCACAGTTGGCATATCGCGTTAGTCGCACAGGTATTACAACAGTATGCCGCACACAATATTGATATTAACCGTGTCACACTAATGTTATTAATTCACGATATTATTGAGATTGATGCAGGCGATCTTTTTGCTTTTGCACCGCAACAGCATCACCAAGAGCAAGCATTAAAAGAGCTTGCAGCTGCAGAGCGACTATTTGGTTTGTTACCTCATCAGCAGGGTGAACAGATGAAAACGCTTTGGATTGAATTTGAACAGGCAAAAAGTGTCGATGCACAATTTGCAAAAGCGATGGATAGAATATTGCCGTTGTTTCAAAATATGGCCAATCACGGAGGCAGTTGGGTTAAACATTCCGTTAAGAAGCAACAGATTTTAGCACGTAACAGTTACTTGCAAGAGAGCGCACCTAAATTGTGGGAATACACCTGTGCACAAGTCGATTTGGCGGTTAACAATGGTTGGTTGATTGATAGTGAGTAAATGATCTGCTGATAAACGTCTTTTGTATCAATATGGCGTACTAATTGCTTGTTATATAGTGACAAATAAATAACAAGGAATAAACAGATGACATCGTCCATCGCCTCGTCGCTACAAAATACGCTGGCAACAAGTGTTAACAACAGCAAAAGTACGCAGCAAACACAAACAACGAAAGAGGTGAGTGATGCCAGTAGCCCAGTGCCTAACACTGATAATAAGTTAGGCAATGGTGACTCGGTCAATTTGTCTAATCGTGCGCTTAAAATACAAAGCATTGCCTCAGAATTTTTCTCTGGTGGTGGTTTATCCTTGCAAGATATTCCTAACTACATTCAGCGACTACAAAGTGATGGTTTTTTAACAAGCGAACAAGCAGAAAAACTCGGCACATCAAGCAGTGGAAATACCACTGAACTTGGAGACAGTACCGTTAAGATAATAAATTTTATTGATAATTTTAAAAATAAAGTTGCTGAAAATGACAGCGAAGATTCACTGATTGCTATTTTAAATAAAGCTAAAAATATCATTAAAGACTTAGGGGAGATGACAGGCAATACCACAGTGTATGAAATCAAACTAACTGTACTAGAGCTTAACCGTTATTTAGAGAGTGATGAAGCATTACAATGGGATAAACAAGATATAAAATCATTAAAAGATATTAGCAGTATCCTGTCCGTAGCTAGCCAGTTAAATTTCAGTCCCAGTAGCTCTAAAGCAACTAACCGTTACTTGGCATTTTCAGGACGTTAAGTATAAAGTGGCGGCTCTGTTGTAGCTAATTGTTGTCTATACTTATAAATAAGACTTAACTGATTGAAGGTACTCGCAATGAAGACTAAATTATTTGTAAGTAAGCTTAATCTAATCACAAAAGCACTTTTCTCTATGACACC
>NZ_ATUO01000060.1 GCF_000420245.1 Psychromonas hadalis ATCC BAA-638
CACGGAGATTTGACTTCAAGTAATACGACAACGTGTTAAACCAATATCTGCGGAGGGCAAGCCATTGGCAAAAAAAAATATATATACCCGTTATCATTCAAGGTGCAAAATTCAGCAAGATGTGAGGTGAGCAGGTTCTAGGCAGAAAATTGAAGGTCTAACTGGTTCAATCGATGCTTTCTAACAACGAAGATGCTTGCTTCAAAATTTGCCTTGTGGGTCGTCAGCTCGAAAACTAATTCGGCGTTGCAGTATTCGATAAGGGCTAGCCATTGTCATCATACTGCGCCTTGTCTTAGTGTCCGAGCTGACGACTGAATAAAGCACTTTGATTGGTAACGGGTATAAAGAGCGCTCTTCATGAAAAGATAAATCTGGATAAAAATCCAGGGTACCTCTTCCCAAATCGCGTAAAATACGCTTTTTAAGTAAACGATGAATCTCCAATGTACAACCGATACGTTTGGTAACTTCTTGTACAGATCTTGATAAACGCCTTTATTACTCGGCTGAGCTTCGATATTAGGTAACCTTGCGGTAGTGCGATAGCCCATTTTTAAAATACACGCTTGGGAAGGGAGAATTAAAAAAGAAAATATCAGGGTAAAAACAGTAATATTAGTCTCATGTTAATTTCGATTTATTAGCGACTCACCAAGTTTAGTGCATGAATAAAAAGCAGCCAGATTGAATGAAAATTAACAGCCGGTACTTTTTATACGGTAACGCGCTCTCTGAATATGATTTAGACCATCTTCTGTGATTATTTTACGTGCTTGTTGATAGTTGATATAGCAAGCCTCATTTTTATAACTGCCTAAATATAAATGAATTCTCCCCTGTGGTTTAGCCTCTGAATACTCAAATAAAGTACTCTCGAGAAACAGTTGTAAGTCGTTCTGTTGCGCCCGCAACTCACCATATACCAAATAAGCTCCCGCCTCTTTTTTACCTAATATATTGGTACTTTGTAACACATTATTTTGTACATTTTTAATCACTGCACGACTATAAAGTAAGCGGTTCACTGAGCCTAAATTTAATGCTGTTGCATTGAGCGTTTTAATACGCGCTTCGCTGCCAACATCCATCACTTTAGGTAAAGCAAAAATAGCCAGCGTAAAAAGTAATATAATGATCAATATCAACTCAAGCAGTGGAAATTCAATGCGCTTCTTCATCTCTTGCACTCACCCTTTTCAGTTACGATAATAAAATAATCAGCTTTATTTTAGCTGAACTGTTTTTTTTATTTTACTCTATATTGAAAATATATAATTCATGCTAAATTAGCAGACTTAAATTGCCTAATTTTTGGAGTTTTCATGGATCAGTACGCTGTTTTTGGTAATCCAATTAAACACAGTAAGTCCCCTTTTATTCATACCCTTTTTGCACATCAAACAGCACAACAACTTATTTATACTGCAATAGAAGCACCCATTGACGACTTTAAAGGATCATTAAACCATTTTTTTGCGGGTGCAGGAAAAGGTTGTAATATTACCGTGCCTTTTAAAGAGCAAGCTTTTCAATATGCACAACAACTAACAGATCGCGCAACCTTAGCGGGTGCGGTAAATACGCTAAAACTCACCGATGACGGCCTCATTATTGGTGATAATACTGATGGCGCAGGGTTGATACTGGATCTTAAAAACAATCATATTGACCTCAAAGATGCACGTATTTTACTACTAGGTGCAGGTGGTGCCACGCGTGGTGTGTGTGGCCCTCTGTTAGCCGAATCCCCAAAAGAACTTATTATCGCCAACCGTACTTTTAGCAAAGCTGAAACACTGGTCGGAATATTCAGTGGCCTTGGTAATATTTCCGCCATTGAATTTTCCAACTTAGAGGGGGAATTTGATCTTATCATTAACGCTACATCTGCCAGTCTAAGTGGTGAAGTTCCCCCTATTAGCGCTGCATTAGTACGTCCTGAAACGGCAATTTACGACATGATGTACAGCGCTCAGCCGACCGCTTTTAATAAGTGGGCTAAGCAACTTGGCGCACGATTAGTGATTGACGGCTTAGGCATGTTAGTAGGACAAGCCGCTGAAAGTTTTGCTATGTGGCGTGGTTTAAAACCGAGAACAAAACAAGTATTAACCGAGTTACGTCATAATTTATCAAACAAAATTTTAAAAATAGGAGAAAAACATGCAGTGTCATCGTGTAAATGAAGTATTAGAGTTACTAAAACCTTACTGGTTAAAAAATAAAGAGCTAAGCTTAATGGAAGTACTCACCTTACTATCCAAAGAGTCTGGTTTTGAAGAGCCACTAGATAAGCTAAGTGATGAAGTCATTATCTACCACCTTAAAATGGATCAAACCGAAAAAGGTGAGATGATCCCAGGTATTAAAAAAGATTGTGAAGATGATTTCCAAACCGCACTGTTAAAAGCACGAGGGCTTCTTTAAAAGGGTTAAATATGGCATATAAATTCACACTGTTATTTTATAGTTCACTATTGCTCATCGGCTGTGATAATGAACCCTCATCCCCCAATAACAATGCGACTGAATTGAGCCATGTTTATAGCTACACAGAGCAAACACTTGAAACACCTTTACGTTATCCTGCCAGTTGTGTGAATTATACCAACAACTGTACGGTGGCAGAACTCCCCTTTATTGCCATGAGCTACCCTGATACTAAAATAGCTGAAGTAATGTCACGCGTTGTTGTTTCACATGATTGGATGGGAGAACGTTTTGAAAGTTTATTAACATTGCTTCCTAACGAGATATTAATACTACTTGGATCAGTCACAGCGGTGGTTATCTCGAACAATATCCGCCCTTCATTTTATTGGACAGGCTCAGGCGCTATCTACCTTGATCCCGCCACATTATGGTTAACCAATGAAGAGAAAAGTACCATCAATCAAACACCTGATTATCGAGATGCATTTGCAAATGGCTTGAAATATGATTTTTTTCATCGTTTTGTTAAAGATAATCGATCCGCTTATTCATACCACTCTTTAACTGGCAATGAAGAACGCAGTATTGATGATATTCTGCTACCGATGGCAAGTCTGCTATTTCATGAACTAGCACATGCAAACGACTTTATGCCATCAACACTAATGCCTTCTCTCAATATTGAAAATAAAACATGGTCAGAGATAAATCGTTTTTCATCACAACGGCTTAATATAAAACTAAAACAAAGCTATCCGATCAGTAATACAACATTAACAGCACATGCGGCAGTGCTCTATTTAGGCGCGAAAGCTACTGAGCAACAAAAACAAGATAACGCATCAGATCTTGGTATATTGATGCAACAGGAGGGCGCAAATCATCTTTACGCCTATTCACATCAAGCTGAAGATGTTGCAATGTTATTTCAGGCCACCATGCTCAACTACTATTACGATATAAAAATGGATAGCGCATTTGTTATTCAACCAGAAACGGGGAGTTTTACCTGTAACGATTATATTGTCGCATGGGGACAGCGCCATCGTATTGCAGATGCCATCAGCAGACCTCGCGCACTTTTTGTGAGTCAACAGTTACTACCCAGCATCAATTTTTCTCTTTTTTTTAGTCACCTTGAAGCACCACAGCCATTTCCACTATTAACTGATTGGTGTAACATCAGCTTAACGGAATCGTTAACAACAAATGGTATAACAAGGGCCCGCACTCAACCCTCAAGACAAAAAATAAAAAGAGATCATCATCATGGCATGATCACAGCCTTTCAATAATCACTTTAGATTCAACTAACATACATTTATACTGCCAACTCCTATGACATTTCAGAGTGCACTAAAATGACAGAGCGCATTAAAATCAAAGAGATTAAAACATCTACCCAATCCACAGTGGATCGTTACAACCCCAGCAATCGAATCTATGTGCGTGCCGTTTATGGTGTGTATCAAAAACTACGTCGTTATATCGGTTGGGGGCTTATTATTCTCTTTTTAGCATTACCGATGATGCGTTGGAATGGTCACCAAGCCGTATTATTTGATATTGATAAACAGCAGTATCATATTTTTAATATGACTCTGTTCCCACAAGATTTAACCCTGCTTGCATGGGTATTCATTATTGCTGCTTTTGCACTGTTTTTTATCACCACCTATCTGGGTCGTGTTTGGTGTGGTTATACCTGCCCACAAACAGTATGGACCTTTATCTTTATCTGGTTTGAGGAACGCTTTGAGGGGCGTGCCAATAAACGCAAACGCCTTGATCAAATGCCGTGGAGTTTCAATAAAGTTTGGCGAAAAACAGCCAAACATACAGGTTGGGTAATAGTATCACTGCTCACAGGCCTTGCTTTTAGCTCCTATTTTGTTCCTATTGATGAACTCTATTTTGATTTTGTCACCTTCAGTGCAGGTTTTTCAACCACCATGAGTGTGCTCTTTTTTGCGACCATCACCTATGCAAATGCAGGCTGGATGCGCTCTATTGTATGTACTCATATGTGTCCCTATGCCCGCTTCCAATCCACCATGTTTGATAAAGATACTTACATTGTTGGTTACGATACAACGCGTGGTGAACAACGTGGGCCGCGTCGCCGTAAAGCAGACCCTAAAGCGTTAGGTTTAGGGGACTGTGTTGATTGCGATCTTTGTGTTCAAGTTTGTCCTACAGGAATCGATATTCGTGACGGTTTGCAATATGAGTGTATTAACTGTGGTGCTTGTATCGATGCCTGTGATGAAACCATGGTCAAAATGGGTTATGAAAAAGGGCTTATCTCTTATACCTCCGAACAAAAATTAGCAGGAAAAGAGACCCATGTGATGCGCCCTAAAATTATCGGTTATGGTTTGATGCTGTTAGTCATGATTGCTATGCTTATCACCAATATCATTAATTTAAGCAGTGCAGAGATGGAGATAGTACGCGATCGCACCGTGTTATACCGTGAAAATAGCGAAGGACTTATTGAGAATACTTACACCTTAAAAATTCTCAATAAGACCATTGAAACACAAACTTATAATCTGTCATTTTCAGGTTTAGAGGATGCATATCTCATAGGCCCGAAACAGATAGTGATAAAATCAGGCGAAATCCTCACTCAACCGATATCTATTGCCGTTGATGCTTATGGTATGAAAGAGAAAAAAGTAATGATCACTATCAAGCTCACCAGTAGCACGGGTGAAGTCGAAGAGATAGAACAACAGAGCCCATTCTTTACCGGTTCATAATCAGAAAACAGCTAAACGCTTCATCTCCTTATGGAAGTGAAGCGTTAACTTCACCGTTATTTTTCAACACAACTTCCTTTTTAGAGGCTACATGTCAGATTCAAATTTTAGTTACCTTTCCCTTACTCCTGAATTACAGCTTGATGCACTCGCCAGTGTTGGCGTCTACCCAGAAACAGGCTTAATGCAACTCAACTCCTATGAAAATCGAGTATCACTCTTTACTGATGAAAATAAAATCCGTTATGTGGTGAAATTTTATCGTCCACAACGTTGGAGCGAAGCACAACTTCTTGAAGATCATCATTTTAGTTTAGAGCTAAAAGCACAAGGCTGTTTAATCTCTGAACCCGTCTCGATTGAGCATAAAACGCTGTTTGAATTTCAAGGTTATCATTTTGCCCTGTTTAAAAGCTTATCTGCGCGTAGTTTAGAAATGGATAACCTAGATCATCTCTATGAAGTGGGAATTTCACTCGGAAAACTGCACCGTATCGGTAGCCAAAACAGCTTTCAGTCACGCGAACTTTTAGACATAAAAACATTATTATCCGATCCCATTAAACAGCTAAAAGAGAGTAAATTAGTACCCTCTTTTATCCGTGAAACGCTATTTGCAGTGATGGATGAGGTCGAAAAACAAACCACACTGTTATTTAACAAGCATGCATTTACAACCATTCGTTTGCATGGTGATGTCCATGCTAGCAATATTTTAATGGATCGAGATACTCCCTACTTAGTCGATTTTGATGATTGTAAAATGGGTCCTGCAATACAAGATATCTGGATGTTATTAAACGGTGATAAAAGTGAAAAACAACGACAACTCTCCACCATTTTAGAAGGTTACGAGGAAGAGTTTGAATTTGATACTGCGCAAATAAAACTCATTGAACCTCTACGTAGCATGCGCATCATCCATTATGTGAACTGGATCAACAAAAGATGGACGGATCCCGCTTTCCCATTGAACTTTCCTTGGTTTAACAGTGACCAATACTGGAAGGAGTTGTTACAATCACTGCTTCAACAGATCATCAATATGCAGGCAGCGCCACTTTCAATGCAACCTGACTATTAAATAATAATATCAATTCCAATAAATATGTGATCGTTTTTGGGACGTGAGACTTTAGTCTCGCCTTTACTATTGGCGCCACTAAAGCAGCACATCCTAATAATTAATATGACCGGTTAATTACTGGAAATGGTATAACTATAAAAAGGGTACAAAAATGAACAAGTTTCTTGCGATTTTCGCTGGGTTAATATTACTACCACTCGCAGTTCAAGCAACTGATTTTAAAGAGGGAAAACACTACGAAGTGGTTAAACAAACAGCAACTTCAACTCCTGAAGTATTAGAGTTTTTCTCGTTTTTCTGCCCACACTGCATGAAATTTGAACCTTTAATGGTTCAGTTACAAGCGAAATTGGGTGATGATGTAAAAATCAGAAAAAATCACGTTAACTTTTTAGGTAAAGAGATGGGTCCACAGCTCACACAAGCACTTGCAGCGGCACAACTATTAGAAGTTGAAGATAAAGTATCAAGTCTCATTTTCGATCAAATTCATACTCAACGTAAACCTATTAATGGTGAAGCGGGTATTTTAGCAATCTTTGAAAAAGCGGGCATCTCAAATGCAGAAGCACAAGGTGCAATAGCCAGTTTCCCTGCAAGTGGACTCGCATCACAGATGAAACGCAATACTGAAACGTTTAAAATCCGTGGTGTACCTGCACTGATTATAAATGGTAAATACCAAGTGATTACTAACTCAGTGACAAGTACAGACGAGTTTATTGAACTGGTTGTTTTCCTTACCGAGAAAAAAGGTTAGTCTAATTAAGCGAGGCAAAAAAGGTCACCGAGGTGACCTTTTTTGTACCTATCAATTTTTAGGGTTATAATGCATTAACATGGATGAATGGAGAGCTACCTTTGAAAACCGTATTTAATAATGCAGCGCAAATAAAATCCGTCTTGCGTGACCTGCACACCCAAAAAGGCTCAAGTAAAGCCAAGATTATTGCGATTAGTGGTATTGAAGGTGGTGGAAAACGCGCATTAACAGAAAAAGTAGCAGAAGCATTGCAGCTAGAAGGGATCTCCGTTGCGATTGTCCACACCGATGACTGGGAAGCTTGTGACCGTGTGCGTTTTAATGTCATGAACAGCCCTGCAGAGTATTACCTTAATGCATACCGATTAGATGAGATGGTTGAAGAGCTTATTTTACCACTGAAACTTTTTGGCAGTGTAAAAACCTCGGTCACGCTTGCAGATGTGATGAATCCACGCACAGTCGATTATAATTTTGAAAATATTGATATTATTCTCATTGAAGGTGTTTACCTACTTCAAGACGCTTACTTAGCGCTTTATGACTACAGTATTTGGGTTGAAAGTGACTTTGATGCCGCTTTTGCACTTTTAAAGAGCCAAGTTGATATTGAACAATCACAAAAAGCACTGGTTAACCTTTTTGAGGGATTAATTAAACCTGCAGCTCAATACCATATTTACACAGACGATCCGCAAGGGCATGCCCAATCCGTCTACATCGAACAAGAAAGCAACGATAATGACAATAAAACAGAATAATAACCATACAGCGTATATGCAGTTTGAACGAGAACAATGGTCTGAGTTGCGTGATAACGTGGCGTTAACATTGTCGGAACAAGATCTGCAACAATTGCAAGGGATCAATGAATCACTATCACTCGATGAAGTGAGAGATATCTACCTGCCCCTTTCGCGTTTATTAAATCTTTATGTAGAGGCGCAACAGTATCGCCATACTGTGCGCGATAAATTTTTAAACAGTAATAACGAACACGTTCCTTATATTATTGGTATTGCTGGCAGTGTCGCCGTCGGAAAAAGCACCACCGCACGTATTTTGCAAGCGTTGCTTTCACGCTGGCCAGAACACCCTCAAGTTGCCTTAGTCACCACTGATGGTTTTTTACGCCCCAATCAAGATTTGGTGGCACGTAACTTAATGCATAAAAAAGGCTTTCCAGAAAGCTTTGATATTAAAGCATTAGTTGATTTTGTGGCGGCCATAAAATCAGGTAAAGAGTCCGTGTCTGCCCCGATCTATTCGCATTTAACCTACGATATTCTGCCCGATGAAACAATAAAAGTAGAAAAACCTGATATTGTTATTTTGGAAGGATTAAATGTATTACAAACGGCAATCAACTACCCCGATCATCCACATCGCGTTTTTGTTTCTGATTTTGTCGATTTCTCTATTTTTGTTGATGCCGATACCGACCTATTAAAACAGTGGTATATCCAACGCTTTCTTAAATTCCGTGAGGGGGCTTTTACTGATCCTAACGCTTATTTTCACAGTTATTCTAAAATGAGTGAGCGTGAAGCAATTAAAATTGCGGCTAAAATATGGGATGAGATAAATGGCGTTAATTTACAAGAAAACATTCGTCCAACACGTGATCGTGCCAATCTAATATTAAAAAAATCCACCAACCATCAAGTTTCTAATGTGAAATTACGCAAGTAAAAATAGCCCTGTTTTTACCCAATACCTTTAAACGCCAAAAAATGCTATTATCTCGCCCCTCTTTTATGAAAATAACAAATTACACGGATTTAAGACCTTATTTTCTTATTAATTAATACCCATTTATAAAGCCTACAAATAAGCAGCCTTTATAAATTGGTACATATTAGGAAAATTTATGTTATCACTCTTTAACTCAGTTAATGGCATTTTATGGGGACAGATACTTGTCTACCTACTCATCGGCACCGGACTCTACTTCACTGTTCGTTTAGGCTTTATTCAGTTCCGCCACTTCTTGCACACCTTTACTGTGATGCGCAGTAGTCGAAAATCAGACAGTGAAGGGATCTCTTCATTTCAAGCACTTTCCACCAGCCTTGCCGCACGTGTTGGCACGGGTAACCTTGCCGGCGTAGCGATTGCAATCACAGTGGGTGGCCCGGGCGCTATTTTTTGGATGTGGTTAATTGCTATTTTAGGCATGGCAACCAGCTTTGCAGAAAGTACCCTTGCACAAGCTTATAAAGTACATGATGAAGATGGTAACTTTCGTGGTGGTCCCGCTTATTATATGGAGCGAGGCTTAAATGCGCGTTGGATGGGTAGCTTGTTTGCTATCTTCTTAATTATCGCTTTTGGCTTGGTCTTTAATGCCGTACAAGCAAACTCCATTACTGCTGCGCTACATGAATCTTTTCAGTTTGATAAAATAACGATCACCATAGTATTAGTGATTGCCTCAGCATTAGTTATCTTTACTGGTATCCGCGGCATTGCAAAAGTCGCAGAGAAAATAGTCCCAACAATGGCAGCGGCTTATCTTCTCGTGGCAGCATTTGTGGTGATAACTAACATTTCTGAACTACCCGCTATTTTCAAAATGATTCTTGATGCCGCATTTGGCTGGCAAGAAGCAGCAGGTGGTGCATTTGGTGCAATGATAATGACCGGTATTCAGCGTGGTCTATTCTCCAATGAAGCCGGTATGGGCAGCGCAGCAAATGCAGCTGCAACCGCTTCTCCTTACCCAGCTCATCCTGCATCACAAGGTTATGTTCAGATGTTAGGTGTGTTTATCGATACCATGGTTATCTGTACGGCAACGGCCTCTATTATTTTACTTTCTGGTGGTTTAGAGTCATTTTCAGGCATGGGTGGTATTGAGATAACCCAACGTGCACTTGATTCTCAGGTAGGTGATTGGGGTGGGCAGTTTGTCGCTATCGCACTGCTGTTTTTTGCATTTACTTCCATCATTGCCAACTACTCTTACGCAGAAACCAACCTTATCTTCTTAATGCATAAACACACGCGAGGTTTAATATACCTGCGTATCGCTGTATTAGGTATGATCGTTTTTGGCGCTCTACAGAGTAACAATGTAATCTGGGCACTGGCCGATGTCTCAATGGGATTAATGGCGATTGTTAACTTGGTCGCCATTTTACTGCTCTCTAACGAAGTAGTGAAACTTGCTAAAGATTACAACGATCAACTCAAAGAGGGTAAAGTACCGACCTTTGATCGCACTAAATTCCCTGAATTAGATAAAAAAATGGAGCCCGGCATTTGGGAAAAGAAATAGAGAGTTAAATTCAAGATATAAAAAAGGCGCTTAAAGCGCCTTTTTTTTGTAACCGATAAAAATATAACTTAAAGAATAATCTCTTTTAGCTTTGGATCTTTACGATCAAGATAATGGATTGAACGAATACGACGTACAGTACGAGATTTACCACGTACTAACAGTGTTTCTGTGGTTGCCATGCGACCGTCAACTGTCACACCTTCCACCAAGTCACCCATGGTAATACCGGTTGCAGCAAAGATAATATTGTCATTTTTAACAAGGTCTTCCAGTTTCAACACCTTATTTACTTCAATACCCTGCGCTTCACAACGACGGATCTCCTCTTCACCAATCTTAATATTCTCTTCTGTTGCCCCTTTGACCATTGGACGAGGAATCAAACGCGCTTGCATATTACCATCTAACGCACGAACAACCGCCGCCGAAATAACACCTTCTGGCGCACCACCAATACAGTACAACACATCAATTTGATTATCAGGCATACAAGCCAGCACCGAGATAGCAACATCACCATCTGGAATCGCAAAAACACGACAACCTAACCCTTGCATCTCTTTAATCACACGATCATGACGAGGTTTAGCCAATGTTGCAACCGTTAACTCGGTAAGAGACTTACCCAAAGCAAAAGCAATCGATTTTAAATTTTGTTCAAGTGATAATTCTAAATCGATGGCATCTTTCGCATTCGGGCCAACAATCAGTTTTTCCATGTACATATCTGGCGCACGTAAAAAACTGCCTTTTTCACCGACCGCTAAAACAGCCAGTGCATTTGACTGCCCCATTGCTGTCATACGCGTGCCTTCAATCGGATCAACGGCAATATCAACGGCATCACACCCTTCTTTACGTGTACCCACATGCTCACCAATGTATAACATTGGCGCTTCATCAATTTCACCTTCACCAATAACGATTTCGCCATCAATATCAATTTGATTAAAGATAAGGCGCATCGCCTCAACAGCAGCCGCATCTGCGGTATTTTTATCACCACGGCCTAACCATTTAAAACCCGCTAATGCAGCGGCTTCTGTTACTCGAGAAAATTCAATTGCTAATTCGCGTCTCATTCGTAGAGCTCCCAGTTCAATATCTGTTTTTTTATAAAATTCTTTGTGTTGCTAAACAGTAGCCGATAGCAACAATGCAGGGCATTATACGCATATTCTCTAAAATATGCTTACCCTTTCACCACGACTTCAATCGCATTTTTAAACTTAGCCATCGCTTGTTTAATTTCATCATCACTAATGTTTAATGCAGGCGCAAAACGGATCACATTAGCACCCGCAACTAAGACTAATAACCCTTGTTCAACGCTTGCTAAAAAGAAATCTTTAGCACGATCTTGATACTGCTCATTAAGTACCACCCCAAGTAATAATCCAGCACCACGCACCTCTTTAAAAATTGAAAATTCACTGTTTATCTCATCTAACAACTCGCGGAACAGCTTCTCTTTTTGCTTCACGCCCGCTAACATTTCAGGAGTATTAATTAGATCGAACACTTTACTCGCCACCGCACATGCTAGCGGATTACCACCAAAGGTGGTGCCATGTGTCCCTACCGTTAAACAAGCCGCGAGTTTAGTCGTGGTTAACATTACCGAGATAGGAAAACCTCCACCTAACGCTTTTGCTGAGGTAACAATATCAGGCGTGACATCTAAGCCCATATAAGCAAAAAGAGAACCCGTACGACCCATACCTGTTTGTACTTCATCAAAAATCATTAAGGCATTGTGTTTGTTACACAAAACACGTACCGCAATCGCAAACTGATGACAAATAGGTAATACCCCCCCTTCGCCTTGTAGCGGCTCTAAAATAACCGCACAGGTTTTATCAGAAATAGCGGCTTCAAGCGCACTAAGATCATTATATTCAAGATGAGTAATATCAGCAGGCTTGGGTCCAAAACCATCAGAATAACTTTTCTGTCCACCCGCGGTGACAGTAAAAAAGGTACGCCCATGAAAACCTTGATGAAAAGCGATAATTTCTGTTTTATCTTTATTAAAATTATCTTGTGCGTAACGACGCGCGAGTTTCAGCGCAGCTTCATTCGCTTCAGCGCCCGAATTAGCAAAAAACACCTTCTCAGCAAAGGTATTATCAACCAACTTTTGCGCTAATTGTAGCGCGGGTTCATTGGTATAAATATTGCTCACATGCCATAACTTCTGAGCTTGCTCTATTAAGGTTTTGACTAATTCAGGGTGCGCATGACCCAGCGCATTAACTGCAATACCACCCGTAAGATCTAAATATTCGTTATCTTGTTGATCCCACACTCGTGAGCCTTCACCACGTACAGGGATCATGTTTAGTGGCGCATAGTTTGGCACCATTAGTTGATCAAAAAGCGGACGGGTGATTTGAGTGTTTGACATAAGATAATCCTTTTTAAATATGTGAATTGCTAAATTAACAGGTGATGGAGATAGAGTCCATTACGCTTGTTCGATAAAATTTAGGAGCAGTTGTAATCCCTGCTCAGACATAATACTTTCAGGGTGAAATTGTACTCCTTCAATCGCTAAGGTTTTATGACGAATAGCCATGATTTCATGACTGTCCAACACCGTTGCAGAGAGTTCAAAACAACTTGGCAATGTGTCAGGTTGCACCACTAAACTATGATAACGAGTAATATCAAGCGGATTATTTAGCCCTGTAAAGACCCCTTTTCCATCATGACTAATTAATGAATTTTTACCATGCATCACCTGTTTGGCACGCACAATATTAGCGCCGAAAACCTGCGCGATGGCCTGATGCCCTAAACAAACACCCAGCAGAGGAATTTCACCTGAAAAACGCTCAATCGCATTTAAAGAGATGCCCGCCTCATTTGGCGAACAAGGGCCAGGAGAAATAACCAGATGATCAGGTCGCATATCACTGATCTCTTTTAAGCTAATCTGATCATTTCTTTTTACAATAACCTGCTGTTTTAGCTCAGAAAAATATTGCACTAAGTTATAAGTAAAAGAGTCGTAATTGTCGATCATCAGTAGCATGAAAGGTGTAACCTGTAATCAGTTAGAGATAAAAACCATTTTAACCTAAACTTGCTTTTAGAGGTCGAAAATAAAATGAAAATATTAATGATTGGTTCAAGTGGCTTAATTGGCACAGCGTTAGTGCCCTACCTGCAGGCACAAGGCTTTGAAGTGGGACGCTTATTACGTTATAAACAGGATAACCACCCCTACTGGAATATTGACCCACTCTGTTTTCATCTAAACAGCTTTTCACACCCTGATATTATTATTAACTTAGCGGGTGAAAATATCGCTAATGGCCGTTGGACGGAAAAAAAGAAAAGACAACTGATCGATAGCCGAATAACAACCACAAAACACTTAGTGAATTATTTTAAAAATAATCCACCGAAACTGTTTATTAATGCCTCAGCGATCGGTTTTTATGGCAACAGTGGTGAAACCGTTGTTGATGAGGAGAGCGTTGCCGGTGATGAGTTTGTTTCTGAATTAGCCAAGCAATGGGAAAAAAGTTGTGAGCCAATACAATCATCCAAAACACGTTTAATAAAACTACGCACAGGTATTGTATTAAGCAAACAAGGAGGCGCATTAGCAAAAATGCTACCTGCTTTTAAGTTTGGTTTAGGTGGAAAAATAGCCTCAGGCAAACAGATTATGAGTTGGATAGATATTAATGATCTGTGCCACGCTATTCTGTTCATTATTAATCAGTCACCATTAACGGGGGCAATAAACCTTGTATCCCCCAACCCAGTCACCAATCAAGTATTCAGCAAGGCATTAAGCAAGCAGCTGTCGCGCCCCTGTCTTTTTCCGCTACCCAGTTTTATGGTAAAGCTACTTTTTGGCGAGATGGGAGAAGCACTGTTATTAAGCAGTACCAATGTACAACCCCAAAAACTACTCGATGCAGGATTTCAATTTGAATATGCACAACTGTCAGATAGCTTATTAAAACAACTAACCCAATCTAGCAGTTAAATATTTGTGGGTAAGCGTCGCGAAATAAGGGTGGCGCACAAAATAAACAGACAAGAAACAATTAAACAAGCAGTAAAACCAAGATTCACAAACAACCAACCAGAAAGTAGTGTACCGATCAGTCTACCCATTGCATTTGCCATATAATAGAAACCAATATCCAACGAGACGCCATCGCGTCGTGCATAACTCACGATTAGGTAACTATGCAATGAGGAATTAATGGCAAACAATCCGCCAAATATAAACAAACAAATGATGACTAACCAAGATGAAATGGGCAAACTTACTAAGACCAGTATGGGTGTTAATATGAGTGCCGACGCCCACAAAGTGGCACTTTTTCCATCAGGTGCATGACCTTTCGTTAAATAGGGAGTGATCGATTGAATACCACCGTAAACGATGATCCACACCGCGATTAATGTGCCAATCGACCAAGCACTCCAACCATAGGTTTCACTGAAATAAACAGGTAAAGCAACCACAAACCACACATCACGAGAGGCAAACAGAAACAGACGGGCAGCAGAAAGGCGATTGATCGCGACACTTTTTGAAAACAGCTCTTTGAATTTAACTTTACGCTTTACCCTGCCCAGATCCGTTTTTAACAACATTAAACTCGCAACAAATACTATCAATAATAAGCTTGCCATTAATAACATCGCCGACTGGAAACCAATCAGGGTTAACAACAAGCCACCCAAGAAGAAACCAAACCCTTTAAGGGTGTTTTTAGATCCCGTTAATATCGCCACCCATTTGTATAACTGACCTTGATTATCATCCTGCACAAATAGTTTAATGGCACTTTTGGCACTCATCTTATTGAGATCTTTTGCGATTCCAGACAATGCCTGTGCAAACATCACCCAAAGTATCGTTAAATCGTCATTAGGTAACGTTAACATTAGCAGTGCTATCACCTGCATAAACAGGCCAACATTCATAGTACGATTAAGTCCGAATCTTGCCCCCAACCATCCCCCAAATAGGTTGGTAACAACACCAAAAAACTCGTAAAAGAGAAATAGAAAAGCAACTTGCAGTGCATCATAACCAAGTTGATGAAAATAGAGCACCACCAACATACGTAGCGCACCATCTGTTAAGGTAAATGCCCAGTAGTTGCCTATTATAACAAGGTATTGTTTGAGTTCACTGGAGAGGTTTTTAAACATTTTATTTATCGACTAGACCGACTGTTCTCATCAATTCAGCGGTACGCGTTGCATAACCCATCTCATTATCGTACCAAGCGTATATTTTTAACATACGCTTGCCGACCATCATCGTCGATAATGCATCAATAATCGTTGAACGTTGATCACCACGATAATCAATTGAAACTAAAGGTTTTTCTTCAAAACCCAAAATACCTTTAAGTTCATTTTCCGAAGCCTCTTTAAGGTGTTTATTAACTTGTTCAGCCGTTGTGTCTTGTTTTAGATTAAAGATGATGTCAGTTAGAGAAGCATTCGCAAGTGGGACACGTACTGCATGACCATCTATTTTCCCTGCCAATTCAGGGAATATTTCTACAATCGCTTTTGCAGAACCTGTTGTAGTTGGAATCAGGCTCATACCACACGCACGCGCTCGGCGCAGGTCTTTGTGCGGTGCATCTAAGATAGTCTGGGTATTAGTTAAATTATGAATAGTGGTAAAAGCAACTTGCTCAATACCTATTTTTTCATTGATCACTTTGATCACAGGCGCAAGGCAGTTAGTCGTACAAGAAGCAGCCGTCACGATTTTATGTAATTCAGGTTGGAAAATATCATCGTTCACACCCACGACAATATTAGCAATGCCCTCCGCTTTAACAGGCGCAGAAACCACAACACGTTTAACGCCCTGATCTAAATAAGTTTGTAACAAAGTTACGTCACGGTTCACACCCGTTGCTTCAATCACCACATCACAGACAGACCAGTCTACTTTGCCAATTTCACTCTCTTGTGCGCATTTTATGTTGTGATCACCAATCATTATCTGTTGATCAACACTATCAACTTGGTGAAACCAACGTCCCTGAATAGAATCAAATTCTAACAGGTGCGCTAATGTTGCAGCATCACCCGCATTATCATTAATTAATACAAATTCAATCTCAGGCCAATCATAGGCGACACGTAAAACTAAACGCCCAATACGACCAAAACCATTTATACCCACTTTAATACTCATTACAAATCCTTCTGTTTTAATTGTTCATTTAATACCGTTAAGTAATCTCGATGGCAAGCATGAATAAACGCATTCGGGCGTAAAGTCTGAATAGACTTCATTAACGGTTCAATCGCTTCACCACGCTCAAGTAATATTTGTGCAGAAATAAGCCCTGTACGACCAGATCCCCCTTTACAATGAACAGCAATACTCTTGCCCTGGTCAAGTAACCGATGTATTGCTGGGCCAGCTGTTTTCCATGCTTCTAAAAATGGGGTTTGGGGAGCTTCATCATCCACAATAGGAAGGTGAAACCATGACATCCCTTTCTGTTTAATTGACTCTCCAATATCAGACAGTTCATTTTTATCTAGTTCAGCTTGGGTCATAAACGTTAAAATGGCTTCTGCACCTGCTGCTTTAATCTCATTTAATGAGTAGTTTAGACCTGCATCTTTAGTGCCTGGGCAAGGTGTTAATATTATTTTGGCTTGGCTATTTTGTACCGAAAGTGTAAATAAGGGGTGCATTGACATGAGATGACCTATATAAAAAAGCAGGGAGACCCCTGCTAGTTGATGTTATCCTTTTACTGTTACCGTTTTGTGACAGCCATTGAGGTGGCGGTTGCCAAAAGTAATCCTTGTCGATAATAAAGGGTGGCTTCTTGAGAACGATCTTGTTTTTCCAGTAGCTCAGCAAGCAACGCATAATCATTTATGTTCGGCTCTGTCTGCACACTAATTTCAAGATGTTTAATGGCGGCAACTTCGTTATTCTCTTTTAGTTTTAACTTCGCTAATACTTGATTAATCAAACCAATATTTTTGTTTTTACTGAGCTTTTTTTCTAATAGTAAAATCAGTGGATAGTGATCGCTAACCACCACTTTATCTAAATAAGTTAATAGCGGTAATGAAAACTGTTTGTTGAGTTTTTCAATGAGCAAAGCTTGCGCATATTGTCCATGATCAAATTCGATATAAGCATCCAGCACCGCCTTTTGATAACTAAGCTCTTTACGCATCCAACGGGGCGCTTTTTTATCCCAAAATAGTTTTAACGATTCTGCACTTTCTGTCGCTAATTGCTTAAAAAGATGCTGATAACCATTTAGCTCCACAGCCGCAAACTCTAATTCGTTATAAACTAAAGTTTTACGTTGTTCATTCAACACCTTAATATATTTTGACCATTCATTAAGCGCAGGGTAAATACCTAAATAAAGTGTCGCAATACGTTTGTTTTTAGGGAATTTAACCTCTAACTCACGCAGTGTAGCAAGTGCATTTTCATACTGCTTAGCCTCAAGTTGTAACTCCACCCAGACTAAGCCAACCGCAAGTTGTGCCCCTTTTTGACTCTCACAAGCAAGTTGTAAATGATCATCACGCAGATCATATAACCCTTGCTGATGCGCCGCTTTTGCAGCTGCAATATAGGTCAACGCAGGTGATTCGCTACGTTGCGCTGATTGCGAAAGCAGTTTATGTGCTTGTTTATGCTTACCCTCAAACAGCGCCCACATACCCAACAAACTGTTTTTTTGTGCTTTTTTAGTTTTTCTCTGACCAAACCAGCCACGGGTAACGGTGCTCATCGACAATAAGCGACGTAAAATCCATTCAGCAAATAACAGTAAAAAGTAGAAAATGAGAGCAATAAAACCCGCATTGATAATAGTGGTTTCATAAGTAGTATAACTATCAAAAGAGACAAGGATGTAACCCTTATTGCCACTGATTTCAGGTCCTAAAATTAACCCTGCAATAAGGGCTGAGATAATCAGAATCATTCTAATCATAATTGTTCCCCTATTTTAGATTTGAACTAGCAAGTGATTTTTTCAGACGTTGCTCTATTACACTCTCTAATAGTGGTGTACTTTTCAACTGATCTGGATATTTAATAGATATTTTACGTTTACTTAATCGTTGTACCGCTTTATAAAAATGACCGGTATTATCATTATTCAAATCATAATACGTTTTCAACAAGTTAAGCGTATTTTCCAACGCAATATCATACACAACTTGCTGTTCACGATAGATGGCAAAACCTGCTTTTGCTAAATTATAACGTAGGTGCTCCTGTAAATACCAACTCTGCTCAGGTGAAAGTAACGCTTCTATTTTGTTTTCACGTCTATTCACGGTGATAAAGCTATCAATAAAAGCATCCCACGATTTAACAAGATTACTATCCCAGTCATTAATATCCGTTGAGACTTCTGTGCCACTATTTTTATCAGCATCGGGTATTAATAAATGGGTAGATTGCAACTTATTCACACGGCGCTCTAAACTTGAAAGTACTAAAATGACCCCGTCAGGATCACGCTTAGGCAACGTTTCTAAACTGTTAATATCTTCAAGCAATGCGCTACGCAATGGACTTAAGCTTGCATCGTTTAACTCAACAATACGTTGGTCAGCAGCAACTAGCAGTGATATAGCTGTTTTAATATCTTTCTCCAACCAAATTTTTCTACTTGCTAAGGCGATAAGATACTCAACTTCCGATAAGATCCAATCATTAGGATGGCGAATATTAGTTTCCGAAAAGCGCCGTTGTAGTGATTGGATATCTGTTTTGGCTATCTTGTTATCGTTCTTGGTTTGTTGGAGTTGTAATGTTACTTGCTCAATTTGTGCTTCTAACGTCGTTTTTATTTTAATAGATTGACGTAGCTGTGCATCTTGCTTAGATGACTGAACTGTTAATTTCTGACTTAATAAATTTAACTGCTGTTGCTGAGAAGTAAATAACGCTTGGTTTTCTTTATAAAAAGTAAAAGCTAAAACGGCACAACCAACAATTAATATCAGTGCGAATAAACCACTAAAAAGAGCAAGTTTTCGTAACTTAGTTGTTTTTTGTTTGTTAATCGCAGGCAAATCTTGATGCTCTACCCTATTTTCAGTCGCGGTCATAACTACCCTCATCAGTAAAATAATTAATCAATTCTTGGTTGGATATGCTTGCTAATAAAACTGTTTTTTGAAAGCCTAAATTTGTCGCGTATTCCAATATTCGCTCACTAGAAGCAAACAGTGTCAGTGATTTTAACCAGCGTTGATCTTCATATGCAGTGATTTTTATCAGTTGTTCAAGCAACTCAATACTGCTGATAATAGCACCATTAATCGCTTGTTGTTGCCATTTATGTGCAGTCGTTGATCTTGATAACTTAATAGCAACACGCTGATAAGATTCATAATAATCAACACTCGCGCCGCGTAAAATAAGCTGATCTCTTAAAAACTCTCGCCCGCCAACACCACGCAAAATCAAAACCGTTTGATTTGTTAATTGCTGCAACATCGGTAAAGCCAATAATCCTTCACTACTAAAATCTGTCTCTGGAATAAAAACCGATTGGTCTATTTTAGTTGTAAGTAGTAACTGCGTTGCTTTACCAACAGCAAAATAGCGCGCGTTAGGCCACGTGTTTTTACACTGTTTATCACTGTACTCAACGGCATTACAGCTTATTGCAATAACAATATCGTAAGGCTTATGAAAAATAGAGACAGGGTGTTCTACCTCTTCAATTTTAAGCAGGGGTTGAGCAATAGAAAAAATACCCTGCTCGTTAAGCTTTTCAGCCACTTGTTGTGCATGAGGTGCAAAACGAGTGACCAATAAACGAGGTTTAACCATTATTTTTATAAACTTCAGCAAGGATCTCTTTTGCACCACAGTCTAATAATTGCTGTGCCAGTGCAAGCCCCATCTGCTGCGCCTCTTCTGGCTTACCTGTTATCTCTTTACGAATAATTTGCTTGCCATCAACACTGCCAACAAGACCACGTAAAAATAACTCATCACCCTTAATAATAGAATAACTACCAATCGGCACTTGGCAACCACCTTGTAGCGCAAGGTTCATAGCACGCTCAGCGGTTACACGAATACGTGTTTGTGCATGCTCAAGTGGTTTTAACAGCGCAATCGTTTGCTCATCATCTAAACGACACTCAATACCTACAGCGCCTTGGCCTACAGCAGGAAGGCTCACTTCTGGCTCGATGTAACTGGCAATACGCGCTTGCATCTCAAGACGAATCAGCCCAGCAGCAGCTAAAATAATGGCATCGTATTCACCATTATCTAATTTACCTAAACGCGTATTCACATTGCCACGTAGATCTTTAATGATTAAATCGGGACGTAATTCACGAAGTTGACATTGACGACGCAGGCTTGATGTTCCCACAACAGCACCTTGTGGTAACTGTTCAATAGTAGAGAAATTATTAGAAACAAACGCATCACGCGGATCTTCGCGTTCACAGATAACCGTCAAACCCAAGCCTTCAGGAAAATCAACAGGTACATCTTTCATAGAGTGCACTGCAATATCAGCGCGACCTTCCAGCATTGCCACTTCAAGCTCCTTAACAAATAAACCTTTACCACCGACTTTGGCAAGTGGCGTATCAAGAATTTTATCGCCTTTGGTTTTCATTGGTAACAACTCAACCGCTAAGTCAGGATGAAATTTTAAAAGCTCAGCCTTTACAAAGTTAGCTTGCCACATAGCCAATGGACTATGACGTGTTGCAATACGAATTATTTTTTTGTTCATTGATGAAGAATCTCGTTAATTAATAAACCAATTAACTGATGCTATCAAAGAAATCATCTGTAATAAACAGATAAGAAAAAAAGAGGAGTTTAATAAGAAGTAATGGTGCTGATAGGCGGATTCGAACCGCCGACCTCACCCTTACCAAGGGTGCGCTCTACCAACTGAGCCATATCAGCAAAAGGGTATCTGACAATGACCTACTCTCACATGGGGAGACCCCACACTACCATCGGCGCAACTGCGTTTCACTGCTGAGTTCGGAAAGGGATCAGGTGGTGCCACAGCGC
>NZ_ATUO01000061.1 GCF_000420245.1 Psychromonas hadalis ATCC BAA-638
CAAGGCGCATGATTGAGTAATAGCCGGCTATTGCGATTGAATGCAACGCAGATATTGGTAATTTAAACCAGTACTTAGGCGGATTGGTATAAGTAGTTACATTGATGACAACTGTCTTCATAAAAAAAGAATTTACCGTGCAGGGGAAGCATAGACGGATCACAAATTAAGCGACTTTTTTAAAAAAAACTAAAATAATAGAGCCCATTGTAACAATTGTCTGCATACTATTAACATCGCCCTATTTTCCAGATTGATTAATGAAAGCAACTAAACTGCAAGAGAGTGATCTCTATTTACCGATAAAAAAGCATCTACAAACCTTAGGTTTTGAAGTAAAGGGAGAGATAAAAGATTGTGACATTGTTGCTCAAAAGGGTGAGCAGTTAATCATCATTGAACTCAAACTAAACCTCAACATCACTCTATTATTACAAGCGGTAGATCGTTTTTCACTGGCCGATACGGTTTACATTGCGATTCCTAAACAGTGCACTCTGTATAAAAAACAGAGTAAACAGGTAAAAAAACTCATTAAACGTTTAGGCATTGGTTTAATGATCGTGGATATCCAAAAAACAGCACAATATGTGGAAGTTGTTTTTGATCCACAGGATTATTCACCACGCAAAAACAAACGTAAACAGGCAGGTTTGTTAAAGGAGTTTACGTTACGTATTGGTGATACCCAAAAGGGTGGCTCTACTAGAGTAAAAGCGGGGTTAACCGCTTATCGTCAGCGCTGTATTCGTGTAGCACAATATTTTTTAACTCACCCAGTGGCCAAAGGCGCAGAGATTAAAAAAGCCATTGATGAAGCACAAGCGACTCAGTTTTTAAGCCATAATTATTACGGTTGGTTTGAAAAGGTTGAACGCGGCATTTATCAACTTTCACTAAAAGGGAAAAAAGAGTTGCCTGATTGGTTAAAATAGCTAGAAACAAGAGGCTAAAATAGAAATGGTATTCTCGGCATCAAAGCCATAATCATCTCCATTCCAGCGTATTAACTGTGATGTTTTTGAGGATAACAGGCCAGAGTCAGGGTATTTTTTTAGCCATGCGGGGCAACGGTTCTTTACCGCCTCTTTCACAACCACATATTGTAAATACTCTAAACTTGAGGGATTTAACGCTTCATTCATATGATGACTAATAAACCGTTTTAACAGTTGCTCGGGTTGATTGCTCTGCACCGGATTAAGATGGTAATTTCCCTGTTTATCTTGATCTAGAATTGGTGGATAAGTCGTTCCATTTAAGGTTAATGGCGCAAACAGATTAAGATAAAAATGTAATCCTGCATAATTACTGGCCATATCCGCATTCGAGTAGATGCCACTGACCCAACTTCCATAGTAAGAATCTTCCGTTTTCATCCCCCAATTGACCGCTTTTTGTAACGCCTCCCGATCAGTCGCACCGCTCTGTTTAGCACGTTGATATAGTAGGTAATATTGGAAACCTTCATTAAAAAGGTGTCCTAACTTATCCATGCCCAGTTCCGTATCATAGAGCTTTATAGTGGAGGAAAGGATGAAATAACTGGCATGTAATAAACGATGAAAACCCGCATACGCATAAACAGTATCGAGGCGATCCGGGTAAAAGAGCACCTGACGATCCGCTTTCATGCCCATCGTATAAGGTGTTAACTGAGTATTATTACCCCATATCGCATCTTGTTTTTCGGCAACAGCAATCGCACGACCCACTTTATTTGCAACCAGTTCCGCCATCCATTGTTGCGTTTGATAACGTTTGAAATCTTGTTGATAGCTCTCTAATCGTGATTTTTTTTGCTGTATATCACTGAGCAATTGATCTTTTTGCCAACCCGCAGGACTTTGCAAAGCAAAAGGCTTGATATCCGCGAGTTGCTTCTGTTGTGCGACAAGCGCGATTTTTAATTGTCTAATTTTATCTGGATAGTTCGCTCTTTTTTGGTTTGCCAAACGCAGACTTTCCTGCAACTTGTGGTAAACAAATGTGCTCACTTCAGCGCCTGTTTCTGCAAGAGGCTGAGTGGGTAAGGTATATTGATCTGTCTCCCATGCAAGCGCCCGCACACTGAGTAACAGGGCGGTGATAACAATCAACAAACGCATTACTCGTTGATTCGTTTAAAGATAAGTGAAGTATTAATGCCACCAAAAGCAAAGTTATTACTCATCACATAATCACAATCAAGCGTGCGTCCACTGCCGGTGATATAATCTAAATCTCCACACTCAGGATCGATGTTTTTCAGGTTGAGAGTGGGGTTAAACCAACCATCATTCATCATTTCAATGGCAACCCACGCCTCTACCGCACCACATGCCCCTAAGGTATGTCCAAAGTAACTTTTTAATGAGCTGATTGGTACATTTTTACCCAACGCACCTTCAGTGGCCTTGGTTTCAGCAATATCACCGCGTGCTGTTGCTGTGCCATGTGCAGAAACATAACCTATCTTATCTGCGCTTAAATCAGCATCTTGAAGCGCCATTTCCATACAAATTTGCATCGTTTCTTTGCGTGGTTGAGTAATATGAGCAGCATCGCAGTTACTTGCAAAACCCACCAGCTCTGCATAGATAGTTGCGCCACGCGCCACAGCATGTTCATACTCTTCGAGCACTAATGTGCCTGCACCCTCACCAATCACTAAACCATCTCGGTCTTTATCGTAAGGACTCGGGGTAGATTTAGGATCATCATTTCTCAAACTGGTGGCAAACAGAGTATCAAATACTGCCGATTCTGTTGGGCACAGCTCTTCTGCTCCACCCGCAACCATTGCGGTTTGCTTACCATATTTAATCGCTTCATAAGCATAACCAATCGCTTGGCTACCTGAAGTACACGCACTACAAGTAGGAATAACACGCCCACGTAAACCAAAAAACAGCCCGACATTTACAGCAGCGGTATGTGGCATCATCTGCACATACGAAGTGGCAGTGATCGCTTTAGTGGTATTTTCCGTTAACATGACCGCGAATGCACCAATTGCTGGCGGGCTACCCGTTGATGAACCATAAGCCACCCCCGTTTGCCCATTGGTTAATATCTCATTGCCTATTAAGCCACTCTGTTTTAACGCACTTTCTGATGCCACCGTTGCCATTAATGCCACACGCCCCATGCCTCGTACTTGACGGCGCTTATAATGAGCAGGCACTTCAAAATCATCCACTGGACAAGCAAGCTTGGTATTTAAACCATCATATTTTTCATAGCTTTGCATGTATTGCGTGGCATTTTCACAGGCTTTTAATTTTGCCTGTACGCTTGAATAATCATTACCAAATGCAGTCACACCCGACATGCCTGTTACTACAACTCTACGCAGTTCCATCACACCATTCCTCCATTGATACTGATCACCTGACGTGTGGTATAAGCCGCCACATCAGACATTAAATAACTCACTAAACCTGCCACCTCTTCAGGTTTCCCCATGCGGCGTAACGGAATAAGCGGCATTGCATGTTCTTTCACTTCATCATTCACCATGCCCGTATCCACTAAACCCGGTGCCACACAATTGACGGTGATTTTACGTTTAGCAACTTCAAGTGCTAACGCTTTAGTCGCGCCAATAATGCCTGCTTTGGCAGCGCTATAATTAGTTTGACCGCGATTACCCACCAGCCCAGAAACAGAGGCCATAGTGACAATTCGCCCCCCTTTACGCAACTGCACCATGGGCATAATACAAGGGTGCAACACATTGTAAAAGGCATCTAAATTGGTATGCACCACACTGTCCCACTCTTCGCCTGTCATGGCAGGGAATACCGTATCATTAGTGATCCCCGCATTACTGACCACACCATAATAAGCACCGTGCGTTTCAATGTCAGCCTCTAAAACCTCTCGACATTGCGCTCTGTCGCTAATATCAAACTGTAAAATGCGACCTTTTCCACCCAGCTCATTAATTGACTCAAGGGTGGCTAACGCACCGTTTTTATCACCCCTATAATGCACGGCGATAGTAAAACCATCTTTGGCGAGTTGCAGTGCGATTGCACGACCAATGCCTTTACTCGCACCTGTTACTAATACTTGTTTAATCATTGTTTTTTCCTTTTAACATCTCTTCTAACTGCTGTGCATTAGGTACAAATACATTTAATTGCGCGTTTGCCAGTTCTTTATCTGCACATCTTATTGAGCAAGTAAAGACACCCATGCCTTCATTTTCAAGTAGTTTTTCTGCATAAATATCCAGCGTTGTTCCTTTTTCAAAAAAGGGCGTGTTACTGTGATAACGGCGACTGCCTAAAAGAAATCCAATCGGTGAGGGTTCATTTTTTAAAAAACTTTGGTAGCCAGACCATGCAGAGATGGTTTGCGCCATATACTCGATACCCACCCACGCACCAACACGCGCTGTTTTAGGCTCAAAAAACTGGCTTTTTTCACCAATAAATACCTGACAATGAATGCTATTTTCATCAACGGTAATTAAGTTGTTTATCAAGATCATCGGTGCTTGATGTGGCACAAGGCTCGCTACATCGGGAAACTTAGACATCACACACTCCAAAAATCAAACTAATATTATTGCCACCAAAAGCAAAAGAGTTACTTAAAATAGCGGGATATTTTAACGATTGTCCTTTTTTGACAAAGCAAATGGGTGCCAGCGAACCATCAAAACAGCCATCATTTATCTGCTCTGGTAAATCTAATTTTTCTGTTAATACTAAACAACTGATCAGCGCCTCAACCATCGAGGCAGCACCCAATGTATGCCCTGTTAATGGCTTTGTTGAACTCACAGGTACACCATCAGCAAACACACTGTAAATTGCTTTCGCTTCCATCGCATCGTTGAGTTTGGTGGCTGTGCCGTGGGCATTGATATAACCGATATCATCACGGCTTAACTGTGCCTCTTGTAACGCTTTTTGCATCGCTTCAATTGCGCCTTTGCCGTCTGGGTGTGGCGCTGAAATATGATGGGCATCAGAGCTATCACCAACACCTAACAGTGCTAAACCACTGTCATTTTTGTGTTTTGATAACAGCATAAACGCAGAGGCTTCACCAATATTAATGCCTTTACGGTTTTCACTAAACGGTAAACATACCGTTGTTGAAAGCGCTTCTAATCCATGAAAACCATTCAAGGTTAATTTACATAAGGTATCACAGCCGCCGACAATCACCGCATCAACCAATCCAGCATTTAACATTCTTTTCGCAGAGAGAAAAACACGACCGCTAGAAGAACACGCGGTTGAGAGTGTATAAGTGGGTCCTGAGATAGCAAAATAGTCAGCCACAAACTGCCCTAAATTGCCCACCTCTTGTTGATGATAATGGTAATCGTCAGGAAAATTAGCCGCTAATGCTATTTCACCATCGCTAATGCCTGAAGTGCTTGTACCGACAATCACCGCAATACGCTCCGCACCAAACTGTTTTATCGCCCGCTCAATCTGTGTTTTTATCTGTAAGAGAGAGGAGAGTGCCAAACGATTATTACGGCTGTTTTTATGGATAAAAGTCGCTTCAATTTCAGGAAGGCAGCCTTTCACTCGCCCAACAACCGTCTCTTTACCATCATTTAACCAACCAGACTCAAGGCACATTGTTGCAGGCTCTCGCCCTGAAAGGGTCGCTATTTGCTTTTTTTTAGTCTCGCCAAGCGCACTGTTCATCGCCATGGCGTGAATATATATCTGTCCATTATTCATATTTTAATTCGTTTCAATAATCACGGTGTAATGTAAGGTTTGATGTTGAAAAGTTATCTTGCCATCAAGATAAGGTTTTTTTTGATAATCAATGATCACCACCAGCCGATCTTGTTCATCTAATAACAGACGTTGCAACCCATTCTCTTGCAGTTTCCAGCCTATTTTTTGTAAGGGTAATTGCCACGCCTCTACAGGCCAAATAGAGAGCATCACATTAAACAGCACTTGCTCTGGTTTGGGTAACGATTCAGCAAGTCCTGCTAGCACCTCGGTTTGTATCTCTTCACCTGAATAATTCAAACTTAATAATTTCATTCCCCAAGCAGAAAATCCAGCAAGCACCACCTGTTTTTCATCGACCTGTAGTTGCACTAATAATTTTTGCTGTTTCTTATCTCCCCATTGCGCACTGATTAACTGGCTCACATTAATGCGTTGCTGTAATTGTGCAGGAGAAGGCAATGTCACAAACTGTTGGGGGGCAATTTCAACTTGTACTGAATGGCGCTGCGCTTGCATTGAACAAGCCGTTAATAAAAATAGGGTGCTTAATAGGATTAATTTCATTTGATTTGATGCTCTCTTTGCATCGCTAACGGCGCTAATAACCACGCCACCACAATACCTGTAAAAACGGTGACACCAAAGCCATGAATCGCCTGTGTTTCGCTTAATGCCAATAAGCCAAATGATAACACAGTGGTGATAGCAGAAAGGGTGATAGCAAGCAGGGTGTTTGCGCTCTCTGATTTTTGCTTTTGCTCGGCAAAAAATAGCGTGTAATCAATGCCGATACCTAATACTAACAGCAACGCCAATAGGTTAAAGATGGTAATTGGAATAGCAAAAACAACCGTAATAGCAAGCGCAACAACCCCTGCAATAAACGGAGGGGTTAATATTTTAAATGCCAATTTAAACCCGTAACGCCAGATTAACAAAAGCGCAATAGCAAAGTAAGCAGCCGCTAACATCTCACTGATAAAGAGTCGGTAATGGGCAAATATTGAGGATATTTCTGCGCCTTTATCTAAAACGCTTACGGCCTTTTGTTGCTGTAGGTAATTTTCAATTAACGCCGTGTTTTTAATATCATTAATAATAACCACCGAAGCACTCTGCTGCCCAATAGATCCTAACCATAAAAAGCCAAGTGGCTTAGCAACAGCAGAACTTAAATAGTGTTCGATCAACAGTGGAGAAAAAGAGTGATTAAACACAATCTGCTCTGAAAAGTTTAACTTTTTAGAGAGTGTTTCACCTTGATGTTCATAAAGCGATTTTATCAACGCATAGCTCTGTTGCTGGCTTTTAATGGAGGGAATAAATTGACTAATCGCTTGAAAGCTTTTTATCTCTCCCGACACTTCCCACTGTTCAAACTGTCTTGATAATTGCTCTAAGCGTTGTAATAACAGTTCATCACTCGGGGCTTTGACTAATAGCAGAGTTTGTTGTTGGCCAACACCCGTCACCTCTTTTATCTTCTGCTCTTGTGCTTTTAAGGCTTCAGGCATCGCTTGCAGTTGACGAATATCATCATCAAATTGGATCTGTGTTAAACCTAACAGTGCCACTACCATCAATCCACTGGGTAAAATAAAACGTAATGTTTTATTTTGCCAAAGCTGTAACCACCTATGTAACATCATTAAGTTAGGAGGGGATGTTTTACTGGGGCTTTTGGCAAGCATCGGATAACAGAGAACAACCGTTAAATAAGCACTGCTTAACCCCACAATAGAGAACAGTGAGAGTTGTTGTAAACCGGGGAAGGGAGCAATTAATAATCCCAGATAACCAATTAAACTGGTCACAAGCCCCAAAGTGATAGCATTAAATATTTTCTTTAAAGCGCGCTTGGCATCCCATTCACCTTGATGCATCAAACGTTCGGTTAAATAATGGAAAGCATAATCAATAGAAACACCAATTAAACTGGCCCCAAACACCAAACTGAAAAGATGTACTTTACCAAACACCAACACGGTCACCACAAACGCCACCAGTAAACCACAACCAATAGAGAGCAAGGCTAAAAGTAGCGGTAAACTACTGCGATAAACCAGTAACAACAGTAAAAGCACCCCGATTAAAGAGCCTATACCGATAGTGCCTATTTCACCCTTTGCGCTCTCCGTACCGTAAGTTGCATAAAAGAGTGTGCCCGTGTGCAACAGTTTCACGTGAAACACTTGCTCAACAGAGGCTTCAAGTGCGAGCAGTTGTGGAAGCTGTTGTTGTAGTTGGGTGTCGTAAGCATCCCCCGCCAGAGAGGCTTGAATGACGATATAAAAATCATCTCCAACACTGCTTAGCAGGTAGTTTTGATACAGTGAAAAATGACTATTGCTGCTATTACGACTACTCAGATAGTCTCGAAACAATAAAAAAGGGTCAGACTTTAGCTCTCCACCCGAAACCCCCGCAAAAGGACTGTAAACCTGCCTGACTACATGTAAGACTCGTGATGCAGCTGATTTTTGTAACTGGCTTTTGGTTTTTTCACTTAATAATTGTGCGCGATAAGGGAAATAGAGTGATGCCCATGCTTGTTGATCTGCTTCACTTATCTGTGCCTCAACCTCATTAAACAGAGGCAGTTTGATGAGGTTCTCTGAAAAATGGTCAGCCGCTTGTACTAACGTATCTCTATTTTTTCCTTGCAGTAGAAACACCACCCGATTGTTAATATTATTAGCAATCTGATTAAACGCTTGCTGTGCCAGCGGGTCTTGTTGGTTTTCAGGCAATAGTGCCAATATGTTGGTTTCAATCGGGCTTTTATCTTGTAAAAGTGTTTGCTGAACAAGTAACACAGAGCAAAAAAGTATAAAAATAGCCCAAATAAGGATCGGCTTCAAAATTACTTGCGATTTTGTTTTTAAAATAACCAGTAATTTAAGGCTTTTTGGAAACAATTTATCGCAAGTTATTTTGTAACGATTCCTAAAGAAACGCTTAGAAGTTGAAAACATCTTTCTCTTGCTCAGTTAATTGTGCTGGTTGAGTGCTGATATTGGTGAAGGTAATCGTGGTGGCATCACCATTCAACTCAACAAGATTTAATCCCTGGATCTGCTTATTGCCTTTTATCTCTATCTTGGAAAATACTTTATTAAGTGGTGCAGACTTAGGTTTAAGTAGCAGTACCCAATGCCCCTTTACCTCTATTAGCGTCAACTCAAACTGCGCTTTTAATGCATTCATATCGCCTTTAAATAACGATAAAAATAGATGACTAAAGTAGAACACCATCGGATTATCTTTCGCTTCGATAACGTCAGGCGCTTGATCCAAAAACTGTTGTGATAACTTATCTTTTGCTAAGACTAATGCAACGGGAAAAGGGCTTGCCTGCTTCCAAACCAACCCCTGCTGGTGACTTAATAAAAAAGTCCCACTAGAAAGTAGGGGGTGCTCAAATATTTGTAACGTTTTCGATTGGCTAAAGTCACCACGTAACAACTGATCGGTCATCAATTTTTGTTGCAGTTGCTCAAGCGTGAGTGCTGAAAGTGAACACGAAAATGAGAACAACAATATAAACGCTATTTTTTTAAACACGTTATTTTGCAACTCTTTACTTTTCAACAAAATAAGGCTCCAGTTTATCTTTAATAAGATCAGGAGAAGCAAAACACATCTCCTCTGTTTTCATATCAACCGCCACTTGGCGTGTATACCCTTTGGTCATGCGTTGCCCGGTGTTAGCATCATAGATAACATACTCAACACGTAGGTAGTTTTCCCAATCCGTTAACTTTGCAGTGATACGAATTTCATGGTTAAAGGGAATAGCACGCACATATTTCACATAGCTATCAATCACCGGCCAAGCATAACCCGACTCAATCATATCGCGATAGTTATAATTGATCTTTTCCATCAACAGACGGCGCACTTCCTCAAAAAAACGAAAGTAGTTACCGTGATAGATAACGCCCATCGGATCTGCATCTTGAAACGAGGTAATGAGTGTTAATTCTGCACTTAAATCTACTTCTTGATTAATCATATCGACTCCTTATATTGAATTACAAAACTGAGGGGTTAATAAAGATCCCATTTCTCAGTTTGAATCAAGGTCATGAAGTGGCGTAAATCAGCTTCTAACGGGCGATCTTCATCGACAAAGGTAAACTCACTGAGCACCGCTTCCATCATGGTTTTTAAGCCTTCACTAAAGTGCGATTCATCGAGTTCTTTTTCACGTTTACGAATCACTAACGCTTGTGTGGCGGCTAATAAACATGCAGCCGTCACTTGCTCAGTTAACACTAAAATACGTAAACAATCACGTGAAGCAATCGTACCCATGCTGACTTTATCTTGGTTGTGACACTCCGTTGAGCGTGAGAAAACACTCGCTGGCATGGTATTTTTTAACGCTTCCGCCGTCCACGCAGAAACGCCAATTTGCACCGCTTTAAAACCATGATTAATCGGTTTTCGAGCGCCTGTTGCACCGGTTAAGTTAAACGGTAAGCCGTTATTAAATTTGTAATCCATTAACTGTGCCATTTGACGATCAAGTAGATCAGCAAGGTTCGCGACAGCGACTTTTAAAGTATCCATTGCCATAGCAATATGACCACCGTAAAAGTGACCACCGTGTAATACACGCTCATTATCACCATCGATAATCGGGTTATCATTGGCACTGTTTAGCTCATTTTCAATCATAGAGCGTAACCACGGTAGCGTATCTTGTAAAACACCAATCACGTGTGGCGCACAACGTAAAGAGTAACGATCTTGTAAGCGATCACTATTGCGTGGCGGACACTCAGCTTTCAAGTCGCGACGCAACCACGCTGCAATTTGTTGCTGCCCAGCATGAGGTTTGACCGCAAACAGTGCTTCATCAAAATGAAAATCATTACCGTGCATCGCAACCGAGACCATTGCAGTAATTTTGGTGGCCATTTTTGCAAGATACTCTGCACGTTTAAACGCAAGACAAGCAAGGGCGGTCATCACTGCCGTGCCATTCATCAACGCTAAACCCTCTTTAGGTTGTAATACGATAGGTTTGATATTAAGCAAAGCAAACACTTCTTCGGTCGGACGAATTTGTCCTTGATAAATCACTTCACGTTCGCCAATTAATACCGCAGCTAAGTAGGAAAGAGGGGTTAAATCGCCACTTGCACCCACTGAGCCTTCTTCTGGGATACGTGGTGAAATATCTAAATTAATCAAAGTGATAATCTGATTTAACAGATCATGTGTTACACCAGAAACACCTTGTGATAATGAACATAAACGCGTTGCTAATACCGCTTTAGATTGCTTTTCAGATAAATTAGCACCTAAACCACAACCGTGAAAACGAGTCAAATGCAGGGGTAATTCAGCCACAAGCTCTGGTGGAATAGCAACCGTACAAGAATCACCATAACCCGTAGTCACACCATAAATAACGCCATCTTCTTTAAGCAGAGACTCTAAAAATGCCACGCCTCGGTCTATTTTGGCAATAAACTCAGGGCTGCTGTTCATCTCTGCATTCGCACCCTCAGAAAGAGACACAATATCTTCAATGGTTAAACGTCCTGTACCAAATTTAATATTTTTCTGTTGTTGCTGTTTATTTGTTGTCATCATCTGTACCAGTTAATTTCCAAAAATCAAAAAAGTTGTACCACTGTAGTGGCGCTTTTAATGTGTAGTGTTGTAAGCGTTGTGCGTATTGTTGTGCGACCGTTTGTAATGCTTGCTCTCGTTGACCGCGTGGCAGCTTTATCTGTTCACTAAAATGTTCAAAGTAGAGATCGAAATGTGCCTCTTTTTTACTGTCATCACGTAAACCAAACAGCAGGTAAACAGGGGCTTTTAATATGGATGCCAATAAAAAAGGGCCTTGTGGAAAGGGCGCTTTTTTGCCTAAAAAATCACACCATAGCACTTTACTTTCGATACCTGCTGAGGTGCGATCACCGACAATCACCACCCATTCACCTGCTTCTATTTTTTGATCTAACATAATAGCCGTTTCAGGACCTATTTTACTGACCTGAATAATGTTCAAACTTGCATCGGGGTTCACTGCTTCCATCACGGCATTAAATTTTTCTGCGTGCTCTGTAAACACCAGTGCATTTATTTTAAGATCTTTATGGCGTTTACTCAACGCGCGAAACAACTCTAAATTACCTAAGTGAGAGCCTAAAACCACACAACCTCGTGATTCGCTTTTTGCCTGTTTTACTATCTCTGGATTGTGAATGGTGAGGTTTTTTAGTGAAAAATCACCTTTCCATGCAGCAAGTTTATCAAGCATTGTTTGTGCAAAAGAGCTGAGGTGTCGATAAACAGTGAGATTTTTAGGCAATACAATCTCATTATCTTCGGCATAATGTTTAAGGTTATTTAAATACTGGCTGGATATGCGAATAGATTGCCTTGCAAACAAGCTGTAATAGAGCATCACAGGTTTTAAACAGCATTTAAAAACTTGTCGCCCAAACAATGAGTAAACAAAGAGCATCAGTTTCATGCCGTAATAGGTACCAGATTCGCGCTGTTTTGACCAATGAGTTAACTGTTTTTGCAGTCGTTTTTTACGCGTTAATAATGTTGGAATACGCGTCAACATGCCAAAGATAAGCCAAGTGTGCATTTTGCTGATACGCATATTGTCAGCCAAAGGTTGGAAATGGGAGATGCCATCTTCAGGGTAGATAACTTTGGTATCAATTGTACGGATCTCAATATCACGCCAAAAACTTTTCACCATCACTTCGATATCAAAGTCCATGCGTTTACCCAGCGAATCTCTGTTTATCACCTCATTTAGTGCATCAACAGGGTAAGATCTAAAACCACACATGCTGTCTTTTATCTCAAAAGAGAGCGTTTCCAGCCACACACAAATATGGGTAACATAGCGTCCGTATAAACGCCCTTTGGGTACACTTTCATCAAAGATAGGACGACCAGAAATCAACGCTTGTGGATAGTGTTGTGATTCTTTAATTAAGGTAACTAATGAGCTTAAATCGTGTTGCCCGTCTGCGTCTATCTGCAGTGCATGACTAAAATGCAACTGCTGTGCTTTTTTCAGTCCCGCCATTACAGCGCCACCTTTGCCTTGGTTAGTGGCAAGGCGAACCACCGTGACGTTATCTGTTAACCTATCAATAATGGCTTGTGTTTCAACACAACTGCCGTCATCGACAATAATAATCGGGTAATCAAAGCGCTCTGATAACGTATCCACCACTGCGATCATGGCTTTACCGTGGTTGTAACAGGGAATAAGGAAACAGGGGTTAAATACACTCATAACGACGGCTCTAATTTAATGCGTCCAGAAGCGTGGTTGCTGTTTTCGCCCGAACTATAACTAAAATAGAGTTTCTGTTTCTCTTTTTCCCAGCGCAGGGTGAGTAGCACCTCTGTATTGGGCAGAATAGGTTGTTGAAACTTAATTACCTCCATACCTGCAAAAACAGTGTCCGCACCAAGTAACTCTTTTGCATAGTAAAGCGCCCAGTCAATCTGTACGACACCAGCAAGAATGGGGTAGTTATCGAAATGTCCCTTAAAATAGCTAATTTCAGGATCAATACGCAATAATAACATCGCACTGTTTTTTACTATTTCTTGCTCAATGATGGTTGCTTTTTGTGGCTCTTTTTTCATTTAAATAACTCTGCTATCTGTTGCTGTAAACGTTTGCCCTGTTTGTTCATCGGGATCTCGTTAATCAAACGAAAATGGCGTGGAATACCCACAGGCTCTACCCACTGACGTAATGCTTGGCGTAATTTAATCCAAAATTTCCCTTTACCCAGCGTTAATAATGTTTGCTCACCCAATTCTGTTAGGGTAAGTAACGCGCCTAATGTAATGCGATGCGGTTCATCTACGACGATAACGGCACTCTCAACAATCCACTCAAGTTCATTAAGATGATTTTCCACTTCGATCAGTGAAATACGTTTCTCTTCGATTTTAACGATGCTACCAATGCGCCCTTTAAGTCTAAATTGGTGATTAGGCAACAGTTCACATTGATCCGAGGTTTGATAATAATCACCGCCTCCCTCACTTAACCAAGGGGAGAGTAAACTCAAACAATTTTCATCTGCTAATTTTGCTTTTATATCGGGAAAAAAAGACCACGCTGAATCTGTTTCTATTTGCTGACGAAAACCGATACCCCCTGTTTCTGTGCTACCAAAAACCTCTATCGCATGTTGATTTAACATCTCTTTACATAGCTCTGCGGCACTTTTTAACAGCGGGCCTCCCGATGAGAAAACAGCACGATAATCTGTTTTTATCTCTTCGGGCTGTAATCTTTTTAATAGCGCAGGGCTACTGATCAGGGTCTGTTTTTGACCGCCATTTTTTATTACTTGTTCGGGATAGATAAGATCATGCGAGGCAAAAGCACGTCCTGCACATAACGGCCATAAAACACGAAACAGTAAACCATAAATGTGCTGATGTGAGACAGTGCTAACAATGGAAGAATCACTGAGTAACTCACCCCACTGTTTTTCTAACGCACAAATTTCAGCATCGAGCATTAATAGTGTTTTATATATCGCTTTGGGAGAACCCGTTGAACCTGATGTAAACAGAGTGAGTGAAAGGGCACTTAGATCAAGCGCAAAAAAAGTAAAGTCAGTCGATTTATTGGCACAAAGAGGCAATGTAATTGATTCAAACCCCACTTTATCGCTCACTACACCATCGTCAATCAGCAGATCAAATTCACAAGATAATGACCTCAACATTGCAGGTTGATGATTACCTGGTAAAACAATTTTTTTATTGGCATAAAGCGAAGCAAAGAAAGCGACAGTAAACAGGTAACTATCTTCACAACAGATAGCAACGGTTTGATAAGGTTTATCTTTCATGTGATTCGCTAATGTGGCGATATCATCTAAAAAACATTTCCACTTTATATTTTTATCTGCTGAAAATGAAACACACAACTCACCACGATCAGCAAGCAACAAATTCGCTAGTGAATTAAAGTCCCTTTTTTTCATATTTTCTTTTCACACTCAAACGTACAACAAATTCTACTGCAAACAAAAGACCTGCAAACAGGTAACTTAACAAACCATTATAAAGCGTCCAATAATGCAACGACATAAAGGTTGTTGAGAGCGCAATAGCACCATTAACGATAAAAAACAGACACCATACTTTGGTGACAGTGCGCGTATAAGTAACCGCATAATCGGGTAATTCAGGCTCTTGTAAACGTGCGAAACGCTCAACCATGCTCTCTTTTTGCCATAAACTGTGCGTAAATAAAATCAACATCAATAAATTTACAATCACCGGGTAATAGGTAAACCAACTACTGTTTTTAAATATGAAAGCGAGTAGCGTTAATAGCAACCCTGCACCGCCACTCAACCAAGCAATATATTTAAGTTCACGTAAACGTGTTTGATTGCCACCGATCATGCGCAGTAAAAACAGTAAACCTAAGACACCCGCAACTGCGCCAATTCCCCATTGATTTAATCCGTAATAAACGGCAAAAGGGTAAACTAATAAAACCAGAGCAGAGAGCAGTGTTAAAGGTTTCACTCTTTTTCTTTGAGTAAATTTTCAACTGAATTGACAACATCTTCTACGCTGCGCACCAATTTAAATTCATCAGGTTTGATTTTTTTACCGGTTAATTTTTGTAGATGTACCACTAAATCAACGGCATCTAAACTGTCTAAATCTAACTCTTGGTAGAGTTTGGTTTCTAACTGAATATCGGCATCTTCAAGCTCAAAAAGATCAATTAATGCTTTTTTAATTTCAATAAAAATTTCGTCTCTGTTTAACTCTTTCATCTTTAAACCTTATCTGTTGGTGCTGATATATTTTGCTAAGTTTTCAACCGAAGAAAAATGTTGACGTGTTTCGGTATCATCCGCATCAATCACAACGCTATATTGCTTTTTAATCGCCAGTCCTAACTCTAAGGCATCGATTGAATCTAATCCCAGACCCTCTCCAAAAAGAGGCTCTTTGGTTTCAATATCATCAATGCTCATATCCTCAAGATTAAGCGCTTCAATAATCAGTGTTTTTAATTCCGTTTCAAGCTGTTGCATCTGTCTAATTACCTATTTTTTAGGGGAAAAGAACACTGTCTAAGTGTCTGTTTAATTTTCTAACCGTTAATGAAGGTGACTCTTCACTGTTTATAAAGTCTGCTATTGCTATTTTATCTTTAACTTCCACAAGGAAAAAGGGTTTTGTGTCAGGAACTTGATACCACTTGCTCTGCTTAGTTAAAAAAACAGGATCAACCGTAATATGCACGATACGCAGATCGGACTTTGTTTTTAGCGCAATTTGAGCGGCGCCACGTTGTAGCTTAGGGGTGATACCCGCGGTGGTGCGTGTTCCCTCTGGGAAAATAAGCAATACATGGTCTTTGTTTAATCGTTCTGCACAACTCGTTAACAGCGTTTCGGGATCTTTATTAGCAATATAACCCGCAGAGCTGACCACCCCACGCATAAAAGGGTTGCGCCAAATAGCCTCTTTAACCAAACAATCGCACTGCTTAAGCTGTGAGGTGATCAACACATAATCGATCAAACTAGGGTGGTTTGCGATGATTAAACAGTTTTTATCCTGCTTTAATTTCTCGCTACCCACTATTTTATAATCTAATGCACCTGTAATTCGCATCGTTTCACAAAACAGGAAAAAGGCCATTTGAATTATTTTTTGTACTTTTAACTCGCGCAATTCTCTATTCTTGATCGAAAAAGTAAGCACCGGAAAAACAATAAAGGTTAATATCAAACCACCAATAGCAAACAATAAAAAACAAAAACCGGTTGCCACTATCCGCCAATATTTGTTAATTTTCATCATTGACAAGTCCACGACCATTGTAAACGGTTGTCGGTAATATTGATTTGTTTTTCATCATTAAGCAGATAATCGATCACGGCAAAGCTTTGTGGTAATTGCTCCTCAACAGGTGCGTTGCTTTTTTCCCATGAAAGTTGGTATTGCTTGCCTGCACTTAAAAGGGCTGCAAATGCAACACTTTGATAATTTTGCTTTTCATACTGCTGATAAGGGGTAGGTAAAGGCTCATCAAAATCCACCAGCAAAACATGATGCGTTGGATTTTCTTGTAGGTAGATTGAGGCTTCAATCAGTGCGTGATGCAGTGTACTTTCAACCGCGGCTAAAGAGGTGACAGGTGTTGCTCGATGGGTGCTGATGGTAAACAATCCTGCAGCCGTATTATGTACAGATTGTGAAAATGCCATTGGCGATGCATCATCACCTGCCATTATCTCTTCGATTAACTTAACCGTCCGTGTTAATTCACCGTGGCGACTAGAGAATACAATATAATCGACAGGTTGATCGATTGCTATTTGCAGTGCAGTTTGCAGGGCTAATTTACTTAAACTACTCATGCGACGGCGCATCATCGGTTTGATTAGGCTTGCCACAACAGGCATTGGTTCGACTGGCCACTGCTGATGATTATTTGACCAATGATGCCACTCATCACGCGTTAAAAGACCAGGAGAGAGGGCAAGCCAACTATCTATATTAAAGTTTATTGAACTCATTTTATAAAAACATACCAAAGAAAGGGATTATAATTTTTTAAATAGTAGCATTTTCAATGGCTTTTTAATATCTTTTGCCCTCCCCAAAAAAACAGTTTACGTATAATTATTTGATATGAACATCAACATTTTTTTATCAACAAGTTAGAATAGCCCTTTATTATTTTAAATGGACTCTATTGTGTTAAAAAAACAACAGACTCAAGTGGTTATCATTGGCGCAGGTCCTTCTGGATCAGTGGCGGCAGCACTACTTAAACAAAAAAATATTGATGTGATTGTTATTGAAAAGTCACTTTTTCCACGTTTTTCTATTGGTGAAAGTTTACTGCCCGCTTGCATGGAAGTGATCAAAAAAGCCAACATGTTAGATGCCGTTGAAAAAGGTAATTTTCAATTAAAAAATGGTGCGGCTTTTCATTATGATGGTCGCTTTAGTGAATTCGATTTCACTAAAAAATTCACTGCGGGTGCGGGTACTACCTACCAAGTACAACGTGGAGATTTTGATAAACTACTTGCTGATGAAGCACAAAATCAAGGTGTTGAACTTCGTTATCAACATGAAGTGTTAAATATCAACATTGAACATAAACCCCTGCTCACCATTGTTGATAAAACAGGTCAACAATATCAAATTGAAGCCGATTTTGTGCTTGATGCCAGTGGATTTGCACGCGTTTTACCACGTTTATTAGACCTTGAAGAACCTTCAACACTCGCACCACGAAAAGCAATTTTCACCCATGTAGAAGATAACATTATTGATGATGGTTATTTTGACCGCGATAAAATTCTTATCTCTATTCATCCTGATAATAGTGAAGTTTGGTACTGGTTAATCCCCTTTAGTAACGGCACATGCTCTGTCGGTGTAGTGGCAAAAGAATCTTTTTTAGCCAACTACCCAAGTGATAATAAACGAGCATTACAACAACTGATTAACGAGGAAGCAGGATTAAAGCGTATCCTTAAAAATGCAAACTATCCCAATCAGTTTGGTGATATTTTAGGTTACTCTGCCAACGTGAAAACACTGTGTGATGATAAATTTGCACTACTTGGCAATGCGGGTGAATTTCTTGACCCTGTGTTTTCATCAGGTGTCACTATCGCCATGAAATCAGCAGAGCTGGCAACCGATACACTGATCAAAAAATTCGCAGGTGAAACAGTCAATTGGATCGATGATTATGCCAAACCGTTAATGGTCGGTGTTGATGCTTTTCGCTGTTATGTTGAAGGCTGGTATTCAGGAGAATTTCAAGAGGTCATTTTATACCCCAAACCCAATCAAAAAGTAAAAGAGATGGTTTGCTCCATCTTAGCAGGGTACGCTTGGGATGAAAAAAATCCTTTTGTAACAGACCCATACCGCCGTTTAAACACTGTTTTTGAACTCTGTAAACCTTAAAAAGAACTCTAAAATGACAAATTATAAAAATGACCCCTTTACTGCATTGCAAGCAAAAACAGAAGCACAGAAACTTGCTTTTGCACCGATCACTTTTCATACCGCGCGCACCCTACGCGACTTAGGTATTTTAAAGGTATTAGACGATGCAGATAAAAATGGCCTTAATGCTCAACAGATTAGCGAACAATCAGGTGTTTCCGAGTATGGCGTCAAAGTATTATTAGACATGGCGCTCAGCGCGCATATCGTGACTTGGGACAAACCAAATTACATCATCGCTAAACTCGGTTATTTTTTACTGCATGATGGGATGACGCGTGCCAATTTAGATTTCACTGCCGATGTTTGTTATGCAGCTATGATGCACCTAACGGAAGCGATTGAAGAGGGCACACCTGCTGGTTTGAAAGAGCTAGGTGACTGGCCAACGATTTATGAGGGACTTTCACGTTTACCTGAAAAAGCCAAAAAAAGCTGGTTTGAATTTGACCATTTTTACTCTGATCGCTCTTTTCCTTTATTACTTAAAAAAGTATTTGAGCACAAACCAAAGCGTATTTTTGATATTGGAGGCAACACAGGAAAATGGTCTCTGCAGTGTGTTAATTACGATAAAGATGTTGAAATGACCATTATCGATCTTCCTCAACAGATTGAAGTGGCAATGAAAAATGCCGCTGATGCAGGTTTTTCCGAGCGCATCAAAAACCACCCAATGAATATGCTCGATAAAACATTAGCCCTACCAACGGGCGCTGATGTGTGGTGGATGAGTCAATTTTTAGACTGTTTCTCTCCAATGGAAATTCTGAGTATTTTACAACGCGTACGCAAAGCGATGAAAGCGGACGCTAAAGTGTATATTTTAGAGCTGTTTTGGGATGCACAAAAATACGAAGCTGCCACCTTAAGCCTTAATGCCACGTCACTTTACTTTACCTGTTTAGCCAACGGTAATAGCCGTTTTTACCGCAGTGATGATTTCTTAGAGATTGTAGAGCAAGCAGGATTTAAAGTTATTGAGCGAACTGATGATATTGGTTTAGGGCATACACTGCTAGAGTTAGAGGCGGTTTAAGTTTACTAAAAAAAGTAAAAGGTAATCGTCGTTGCCTTTTACTTTTTCAATGCTAAAAAATCACTCATATCTTCATTCTCAATACGGTAATAAATATCTTCTACTGATAAAGTCAGGTCGATCGATTCAAAATAGATATTTTCTCCTAATACATAATTTTTAAGCACCCAACCATCACTGCGCCTAAAAACATCCACCGATGCAATATCTTGCTCAATAATCACATATTCTTGCATTGAAGGCATGTTGATATATTCCAACAATTTAGCCCCTTTATCAATATGGCGAGTGCTACGTGATAATACTTCCACAATAATAACGGGTGTTTGAGTAAAAAAATCACTACCAGAGTCGGTGCACACCACCATGCCATCGGTATAACGAAAGTTATTGGCAGAGGTTTTTACTTTTACATCAGTACCAAATGTCTCACAAGGAGATCCTTTTAGATGCTGATGAAGCTCGCTTAAAACATTACCAGAGATACGATCATGATTTTTACTGCCACCTGCCATGGCAACTATCTGTCCATTAACATATTCATGTTTCGTTTCACTGTTGATTTCAGCGGCTAAATATTGCTCTTCCGTCATGAACTGATCAATTTTAATATCTGGCATCTATTTCTCCATCAAAAGGGGGATTTAACAATAAGCTTAACATAGTTCAATCTCTATCACGCGATAGTGACTTTCAAAGTAATCAATAAACAACAGCTTTCCTTGCCCATGCAAAATAAATTGGTTTAAAGCGTATAACAGTACCGTTTCATAAAAACCTGTTTCAGCTTCGTAAAAGAAACGATGCTGCTTTGTTTCTTGTAAAAGTGAATGAATAATTTGCTCATCGATTAACAGTGAAAAAGCTAACTGATATTCACCCCGTTGCGCAGCTAAATACTCATTTAATTCATCTCTATCCATCTCTCTGTTTTCTAACGCTAAACGCGCTAATGCACCTTTTTCACTGTTATTGAGTAACATCCAGTTACTGCCTTGAGCCAGTGGCATTGCGTTATCTAAACCCAGTGTCGCACGGTAAAATTCGCTTGATGGCAATAACTGATCTACACCGCCTAAAAGGATGCTTTCCTCTTTGCCTAACAGCAGATCACTTTTTGCTAATAACAGTGCCATCTCCACCACAAAGTTAAGGTGAGATAAGTTACTGTTTTTACTGTCTAAATGAAGAAACTGGCTAACATAAAAACCTGCGCTATTGCTTAGAGAATTAATAAAATCAACCGGTTTTGGGGGTGATTTTTCAATAAAACGTTGCTCACATAAACGTTGGAAAACACCTAAATTTCCCTGACCAGAGGTGAGATAGAGAGCACTATTCGGAGGAATGGTTGTGGTTCGCTTAATCTGCTCAACACCTAAAATAGCCAGTTGAATAAAATCATCAGTGCGGCGAATAAATTTAGGTGCAACTAATTTACAGGCGGCTTTAATATCAACCTGCTGTTCCTGCGTATATACCCATGATCTTTGAAAAGACTTCTCATTTAGGAAAATTAAGTTGAAATTTAAATTTAAAAGATCAAACTGTCTATA
>NZ_ATUO01000062.1 GCF_000420245.1 Psychromonas hadalis ATCC BAA-638
ATCTATCTTGTTGGTTAAAATAATAAATAGCGACGTTGCATTCAATCGCAATAGCTAGCTATTACTCAATCATGCGCCTTGCTCTTCATCATTTTCCCTCAACAAGCCCTGATCACAATATTATGCAGAATGGTATAACTTGTATTATTTAAACCCGTTTGCCCTGGCCTTAGTAAAGCGATAATAGATAAAAGCAACCGTGTGCGATAACATTAACAATGCACTAAAAAATAGCGCAAATAACGCAGCAATCGTCTGCACCGATTTAGGCTGACTTTGCACCATAAAGTATGAAAGCACAGCACTTGCCAGTAACAGAAAAAAATTAAGCCACATACAACGCTTACAGCGCCCGAGTTTCTGCTTCCAAATGTTTTTATCACAATTTGTACATGCCATGCTCTCCCCTCTCATTTTTTATAGGCGATTGCCCCCATTAAAGTAATTATCTTGCCATTAAAAAAAATAATTACTATCCTATGGACAACTTTTTTATCATTTATTGAGATGAGCAGTAGATATGCGCCTTTTTATACTTATTTTAACCACCTTATTGACCACTCAACTCTCTGCGACTATCTACACATGGAAAGATGAAAAGGGTGTTACCCATTTTTCAGAAACAAAACCCAGCAAATCGGTCAATGAAATAAAAACAATCAGTGTAAAAAAAGATCCTGAATCTGAAATTGTTGCAGAAAAAGTGGCTGAAAAACAAGCAACAAAAACAGCAAAAAAAACAGTAGCAGACGATAAGCTATCGGAAGCCTTTTTAGTTGATCGCTGGGTAGGTTACAGTAAAAGTACCCAGAAACAGCAAGAATGGATCTTTAAAGATGATGGTTTTTTCTCTATCAAACAAACCTTAAACACAAAAACACAGATAATGTACACAGGCCAATGGAAGCTTGATTACGAAAATATTATGCTCTCAATTGCGTTTAAAGCAGAAACCAATAATGGCGAAAAAAACTCAGGCTTTATCTCTATCCAAAATAGCGCAGAAATATACGAGTATAAAAGAAATAGTATTTTAGTTAACTTTAACGAAGAAGAATTTTGGTTAGAACGTAATTAGCTCACATCCTGATAACCTCACCCCTTTATTCTTAACTACACTCTTTGATAAAACGTAATTGAGGAATTAATATGGCAAAAAAAATTTGGATGGGATTAACTGAACAAGGCAATGATCCACTTGATATCCGCTGGCACCATAAAGTGCAAAAATATAAGGAGACAAGTCCTGCTGGTATCTGCCTATTTGGTTTTCCAAGCGACCTTGGTATACGTAATGCGAAAGGGCGTAGTGGTGCAACCAAAGGCCCCGAATTTATCCGCAAAAGTTTAGCAAATGTAGCTTGGCATCTTGATGATAACCAACATGTTTATGATGCAGGCAACCTCAATTGTGAATGGTTTGATCTACAAAAAGCACAAAATGATCTAAGTAATGCCCTCGCTCATTTTATGCGCAAAAAACATACGTTGATGGTACTTGGAGGCGGTCATGAGATGGCTTATAGCAACTTTAAAGCACTCCATGAAACTCAGCCTAAAGAGAATCGCATCGGCATCATCAATTTCTCCTCTTTTCTCGGTATGAATCAGCTTGATAAAATCACCTCTTTAAACTCTTTTTCACAAATCGCACATTATTGTAAAGAAGAAAAACGTGACTTTAATTACCTCTGTTTAGGGGTTAATAAGCAATACAATACCCAATCTGTTTTTAGCCACGCACAACAACATCAAACTCAATATATCTTTGACACAAAAATGAGCTGGCTCCACATTGAACAACTTGAAGCCACCATTAAAAGTTTTATGCATGGTTTAGATGCTCTGTATCTCAGCTTTGATCTCAGTGTATTACCCGCTCATGTGGCCCCCGGTGTCAGCTTTCCAAATGCGTATGGTGTACAACTCGATATCATTGAGCACCTTATCTATATCATCAAAAAGAACATTGGAACTCGGCTAAAAATTTCATGTGTTGCAGAGTACAGCCCAACCTATGATCAAGATAACCACACTGCTCGTATTGCTAGTCGTTTGATTAATTTAATTATTCAATGATACACAGTCATTACTCCGCCCCTATATAGTTGAGTTTTTATACAAAATAGACAGTAAATGCTCAGGGCTAAGCCATTTACGTCTAGTTGAAGGCGAAAAAGTGCAGTTTAGTCGTTTAAATGAGCATTTTTTTACACGGTTATCATAGATAATTGCAGTTTAACCACGAACAAATCTAAATGGCAACGACCTGAGTAGATACGATATACTGAGTTAAAAATAAAATGACTAAGGAACTCCCATGAAATATATCGGCGCACACGTAAGTGCTTCAGGCGGGGTATTTAATGCCCCTAAAAATGCCCACGCACTCGGTGCAACTGCATTTGCATTTTTTACTAAGAATCAGCGCCGTTGGGAAGCAAAACCACTTGATGCTGACACGATTCGACAATTTAAAGCTGCTTGTTTACTTTATAACTTCAAACCTGAGCAGATACTGCCTCACGACTCCTACCTGATTAATTTGGGTCACCCAGAAAGTGAACCATTACAAAAATCACGCAATGCCTTTTTAGATGAACTATTCCGTTGCCAGCAACTGGGTTTAACACTATTAAACTTTCATCCTGGTAGCCACCTTAAAAAAAGTTCTGAACACGACTGTTTACTGCGCGTTGCAGAATCCATTAACTGGGCACTCGATAATAGCGAAAACGTAAAAGCGGTGATCGAAAATACCGCAGGACAAGGCACAAACTTAGGTTATCGCTTTGAGCATCTTGCCACTATCATTGAGCATATTGAAGATAAAAGTCGTGTTGGTATCTGCCTCGATACCTGTCATACCTTTGTTGCAGGTTATGATTTACGCTCTGTTGAAGCATGTGAAGAGACCTTCCAAGCCTTTGCAGATATTGTTGGTTTTGAGTATTTAAGTGCGATGCATATTAATGACAGTAAAGTCCCCCTTGCCAGTCGAGTTGATCGCCATGCACCACTTGGCGCAGGTGAAATTGGCTGGGATTGTTTCCAATATATCATGCAGGATACACGGTTTGATAATATCCCAATGGTACTTGAAACCACAAATTCAGATATTTGGATTGACGAAATCAAACAATTAAAAAAATGGGTAAAATAAAATCAGTTTCTACTTTGCAAGCATCGCAAGGCGTTTTATTATAATTAAAAGTAATTTACACAGGGTAACCAATGTTAATTTTCCAAGCGCTTAATGATTCTATTCAATCCTACCTAAGCCCACAACAGTGTGAGTTTATTGAACGCGCTTATAAGTACGCTTATGTGGCACACGATGGGGTTAAACGCGCCAGTGGCGAGCCCTATATTACTCACCCCGTTGCAGTGGCAGAAATTTTAGCATTAATGAAATTAGACCACGAAGCACTGGCGGCTGCATTATTACACGATGTGCTTGAAGATACTGAAACGACTCACCAGCAACTTGCTGATACGTTTAATAGTACCGTTGCAGATCTCGTTGAAGGTGTGACCAAACTCGATAAAATAAATTTTGAGAACCGCGAGCAAGCACAAGCACAAAATATCCGTAAAATGCTGATAGCCATGTCCAAAGATTTTCGGGTGATGCTCATAAAATTGGCCGATCGCGTGCATAATATGCGTACCTTAGACTCATTACGCCCCGATAAACGTCGACGTATCGCTCAAGAAACCTTTGAAATTTTCACCCCGATTGCCGACAGACTGGGTTTACACCATCTTAAAAATGAACTTGAACAGCTGGCCTTTAAAGCACAAAACTCTGCACGTTATTACGTTTTAAAAGAAGCCATCCGTAAAGCACGTGGTAATCGAAAAAACTTTATTATGGGGATTTGTGATGAGATATCTACAAAATTAGACGCGATAGAGATTAAAGCCACTGTATTAGGCCGAGAGAAACACCTTTATAGCTTATATCGAAAAATGCGTAAAAAAGGCTGTCAATTTCATGATGTCATGGATGTTTACGCATTTCGCATTATCGTGCAAGATCTCGATACCTGTTACCGTGTTTTAGGGCAGATGCATCACTTGTATCAACCTAAACTAGAATACTTTAAAGACTATATCGCCATTCCTAAATCCAATAGCTATCAGTCACTACATACCACCTTGATCACCCATCATGGCGTGAATATTGAGATACAGATCCGCACCGAAGACATGGATGCGGTTGCCAAACAAGGTATTGCAGCCCATTGGAGCTATAAAGAGGGAAGAGGCAACTCAAACCTCACCGCACAACTGCAAACACGTAACTGGTTCCAAGGATTAACCGAGCAAGAAGATAACACCACTAATCCTTTAGTGATGCTTGAAAACATCAAACAAGAGTTAGGCAATAACGAAATTCACGTATTAACCCCGCAAGGTAAAATCATTGTATTACCCGCGCACGCAACTTCTGTTGATTTTGCTTATGCACTACACACCAACATTGGTCATCGTTGTACAGGTGTAAAAATAGATAAAGAGTTTGCCCTACTTAGTGAAAAATTAGAGAGTGGTCAAACCATTGAGATTATTACCGGTAATGCTGAAAAGCCCTGTGCTGATTGGCTCAATTTTGTTGCCACCCACAAAGCACGCCAAAGTATTCGCCAATACCTCAAACAGCTCCCTAAAGAGCAAGCCATTCCAGAGGGACGACGTTTATTAAAAATGGCGCTTAACCAAACCAATTTAACCGATATTTCGCAACAAAATATCGACAAAGTGATCGAAGATTATCATCTTGATGACTTTAATGGCCTATTACATGAAATTGGTACCGGTAAACTATTAAGTATCATTATCGCCCGCCGTTTACGTGGTAATTCAAATGAACTAACAGAATCCAAGCTGAAACAACAAAACCGTCAAAGTGCCATTAAAGGTGCTGAAGACATGATGCTCTCTTATGCCAACTGTTGTAAGCCTCTACCGGGCGACCAAATTGTGGCACATACCAGTTCAGGTAAAGGGTTAGTGGTACATACCACTGCTTGTCATAATGTCACCGGTTTTGAAAATGAACTGGATAAATATATTCCAGTTGAGTGGGATATGGACTTTATGAATCAATATGAGTATTCGACAGATCTCAACATCATGATGATCAACCATAAAGCGGGTCTCGCTGAACTGTTTAATATCATCGCCAAGGGTAATGCTAATGTAGAAGATCTACAAACAACGGAATTACCCGATCATATTTACTCAATCAGCTTAACCCTTAGCGTGATCAATCGTATTCATTTATCACGGGTGATGCGCAAAATTAAAAAATTAAAAAGTGTTTTGAGTGTCAAACGCAGTAGTAAGAAACGCCTTGTCGAACGTCGAGCTAATAATGAGGAGCATTAAATGAAACTAGCACCACTGGTTATATTATCGCTGAGCACACTGCTATTTGCTTGTAGTAACGAATCAAATACAAATACTGAGAGCGTTATGCAAACAATTGAACTGCAAGACCTACAAAAAGAGTGGCAACTCGTCAGTATTGACAATAACAATATCGATACAAAAAGTAGCCTAACAGTAGACGCACAAGCCAAAGCAACGGGTAATCTTGCTTGTAATCACTTCTTTGGCACACTTGCGCTACAAGAAAATAAATTACGCATTGAGAAGATGGGCAGTACACGAAAAATGTGTGCGCCTGAGGTCAATAACGTTGAAATGAGCGTAAGTAGCACGCTTTCTAACTGGTCAGAGATACACATCAGCGATCAGAAACTTACCTTAACGGGTGAGGAACATACGCTTGTTTATCGTATAAAATAACGCTTCATATTAATTTTTTGCGGATGTGTTTTAGCAAAAGATAATTTTTAAAAAATCTTAAAGGCACCACCACAGAGACACGAAGAAAAGAAGAGAGCAGTTTTTATGTTTTTTTTTCTTCGTGTCTCTGTGGTTCATTATTTTTGTCTGAGTTAAATACATAGACATGTAAGAGTAATAACCTAATCATCATCCCGACTGGGTTCTTGCAAGTCCTACTAGCCTTGCAAACAGGCGTTTTAACAGTGGAGGAATAGAATCTACACCACGCTCTTCAACTGCGCTTGCGATAGCTAAACCTAAGCCGGGTTTTGAATGTTTATGTACCGCTTTATCTATCACTTTTTTGACTGACAAACGTGCCAGATCTTGCTCTGTATAATTGGCGGCTTTAAGGTAAACATCCGCAAAGCCATTATCAAAAAAGAGATGCTCTATATCCAATGCAGGTAGTATTGTTAAACGATTTGCCAGCGGATCGCCTTCTAACAACATATTTTCAACTCGCCCTGCATATTTTTGTCCCGCTGTATCACCATCGGTCAAGACATGCCATTCAATATTTAAATCTTGCGCAAGCTTAATCAGTGGCGCTAAACCACACTGCGCAAATTCAATAATTTGTACCCCTTCGATCACTAAATGGTAACCACAAAAGCGGGCAAGCTCTGTTAATAACCACGTCTCTGTTTCTCCCTCGACCAATAACCATGAGCGTGCAAAGAGACTTTGCGGGCGATTCATGCGCACATGGAACGTGATACGACGGAGATCATTTGCAGAGAAATGATCTACGTTTAAGCTGTAACTTTTTATGATATCTTGATGGCGAACAAGACGCTGGATACGACTTAATGGAAAAAATGAGAGCAACTGGCTTGAGTTAGTGCTAACCAACTTTTGCATGGGTAACAACGAAAAAAATCGCCAAGTGATCGCTAAGTTAACGGGGTGGAGATTATTCTCTGGTTCTTCAAGCAATAATATTGGCGTTGCACCACGGCGTAAGAGGTGCTCACCACGCACCATTAAAAACTCACCTAAAATCAGTAGCAACATTGCCCGATCACTTTTATTTCCTGGTTTTAACAGATCATGAAAATGACTCAATGCTTTGAATGAGAAAGGTTTTTGAGTGTGAATGTCATGTTCAAAATCAATACGATGGTAATCAAATCCAGAATAACGTTTAAACAGGTAGTGATCAAAAAGGTAGGCTAATGCTTCATATCCCCGTTTCATCTGATACTCAGAAAGTTGCTGTGATGAACCACTTAAACGTCTAAAAATACGTTTAATACGCGCTTCAAACTTCTCTCTTTTACTGTGTACTTCATTATCATTACTATTATCAATAATAAGTGGAATTTCACTGCCCATACGTAAAACAGGCACAAAAGAGATGAATTCACTGACCAAATTTGCAAGCTCATCTTTAGCAATATCTTTTTCTATTCCCTGCTTATCTAAAAAATAACGGCGTGTTTTAATATTGTACGAGTCAGTATATTCACCATCAATTTGATAATAGATATAACCGAGTTCATCATGATGACTTGCCCATACTTTTTGAATCGTTTTATATTGGCGTAAATAGGCTTGCCCTTGCCACTGCTCCTTGAAAGTAAAAACAAGTTGAATAACTTTATTGTTACTTATTTCTGGATTGGGGGGTTGATGGAAGTCCTCTTTGCAAAATTTATAATTTTTACGCGTACCCGATAAAAAAAGGGACAAGGCATCAAACAGGCTCGATTTTCCCCAGCTGTTCTCCCCTAAAAAGGCACTTAATTCTCCCACATTAAGTGATAAACGATTTATTCCTCGGAAACCAACAATTTCAATATGATCTAGTAGCATCGCTTCTCCTTGTTACTTCTCCTTAATAAGCCCTACTATTAAAACTATCAGAAGATCCACAGAAGACAAGCCAGCGAAACAATGATCTATCTCAAAAATAAAATATTTTTATATGAATATCAATATATCATTGTCAATAAATTGTAATTTAACACTATAATAACATATAAAATAAACCACAATAAAAACAAGGCTTAATTTAAAAAGCTAACCAATAATAAAAAGAAAAACTTTACATAAAAAATGGGCTGAAACCGATGTACTTTAATAACAAATCGCATCTCATTACAAACTAATAAGGAACTTTATGTATGTGTAATATTCATGCAATCGAGATCATTCCAAGTCAAGCAGCCATTGATTCAATTGCCATCTACCGTGCTGAATTTGATAACGAGTCTTTTGACTACCAAGAACTACTAGGTAAACTTAAAAATGTGATTCATGAACTGGGCTTTATGAAAAAACACGATAATGCACAATGGATGCAGCAACGTGGCGGTGATTATTTAACCAACCCCAAACTTTTTTGCAATGCACCACTCACGCATCTTTGTGCTTTTTTAGGTGAACTATTTAATAAATATGAATTAGATGAACTACAAGAAAAACTCGCACCACACATTTTAAAATGTGCATTAACTCGCCTTGAACAGTTCCACTAGTCAAACTCGCTCTCTCTCTTTCCATCATTGATAATGGATATTCAATCATAGTAGAGAGAGAAATGAACCGTTGGTTAGAAAATCTTAATGATGGCCAATGAGCTTATAGCGAATCCACATACTCACTAATAATTTCCATAAACTCAGCGCCATATTTTTCTAATTTAATATGACCAACACCATTTATATTTAAAAATTCACGCTCATTAACGGGCATTAACTCACTCATCTCCGCAAGAGAAACATCACTGAAAATAATGTAGGGAGGCATATCTTCACGATCGGCAATCTGTTTTCGCAGTTGGCGTAAGCGTGCAAACAGTTTGTTATCGGCAACACTGGCACGTAATGCCTTTTTGTTTTTAGCCTTACTGACCATCTTCAGCCGTGGGACAGCAAGAAATAGGGGCTCTTGCCCTTTTAATATAGGTCGTGCAGCTTCGGTTAATTGTAATGCAGAGCCACGTGTTAAATTCTGCATCAATAATCCACAGTGAATAAGTTGTCTAAGGAGACTTAACCAATACTCATTAGATTGATCTTTGCCAATCCCATAGGTGGAAAGTTTATCGTGCCCCAGACTTTTAATACGTATCGTTTGCGCACCACGTAAGACTTCAACAATATGATGCATACCAAAATGTTGCCCAGTACGGTAAACACAAGAGAGGATCTTCTGCGCATCGGTGCTGGCATCGTAACTTTTAGGCGGATCTAAACAGACATCACAGTTACCACACGCTTTTTGGCTGTATTCACCAAAATAGTTAAGCAACACCTGACGACGACACGTTTGTGCCTCGGCAAATGCCACCATCGTATTTAGCTTGTGTAACTCAATGCGCAGTTGTTCTGGATTATTATTGTTTTTTTCTAATAAACCACGTATACGCGCAGGATCGGCAGGATCATAAAACAGCATCGCTTGCGCAGGTAAACCATCTCGACCAGCGCGCCCTGTCTCTTGATAATAGGATTCAATATTTTTAGGGATCTCATAATGCACCACAAAACGCACATTAGGTTTATCAATGCCCATCCCAAACGCAACCGTTGCGATAACAATATCCAGTTCATCTTTGATAAACTTATCTTGCACCGATTGACGCTCATCAAGCGGCAAACCAGCATGATAGCAACGTGCGTTTAACCCTTGCGCTTGTAGCTTTTGCGTTAACTCTTCCGTGCGACGACGACTAGTACAATAGATAATACCGCTTTCATCTTTATGCTCGTCTAAATAGTTAAATAACTGGCTTAACGGACGATATTTTTCTATCAGCAGATATTCAATATTAGGTCGGTCAAAACTATGAATGGCCACCAGCGGATCGTTAAATTGCAAACGCGCTAAAATATCTTCTTGAGTAGCATGATCAGCGGTTGCTGTTAATGCCACTAAAGGCACACTAGGAAAACGTTGTTTAAGTTGCCCTAATAGCGCATATTCAGGACGGAAATCATGCCCCCACTGTGAGATACAGTGCGCTTCATCAATGGCAAATAGGTTAATGGGTAGGTGTGCTAAACGTTCAACAAAATCGGGCCGTAATAAACGCTCTGGTGCGATATATAAGAGCTTTAACTGCCCGGTATGCATATCACTGATAATTTTATTTTGCTGTTGATAAGAGAGTGTTGAGTTTAGGTAAGCGGCTGCCACACCACAGCCACGTAACGTATCAACTTGATCTTTCATTAGAGAGATAAGTGGAGAGATAACAATACAGATGCCCGCTCGCGCCAGTGCAGGAATTTGAAAACAGAGGCTTTTACCGCCCCCTGTTGGCATCACCACTAACGCATCTTTACCTGCACAAAGGTGATCAATCACCTCTTGTTGCCCCTCTCTAAAGGTTTTATAACCAAACACATCTAATAAGATTTGCTGGGTATTAAAGGCGGGCTGTTGATCAGGCATTGCTCAGTTACTCATAGTCTAAAATAGGAATTATACGGCATTGTAATGCAAGCAGTGAATTAATGCACAATACAATTTCTGCCCTGCTTTTTGGCGCGATAAAGGTGTCTATCTGCAATACCAATATTCCCATCCATATTTTGTGTTGCACAGAACATGGAAATACCAATACTAATGGTGATCCCTTTTAAATCTTGGTGTGCTTCAATCAGTTTTCGCATACGCTCTGCACTTAATAATGCTTGGTCTAGCGCGGTATCAGGCAATAAAACAATAAACTCCTCCCCTCCCCAACGGGCAATCACATCACTTGGGCGTAACACTTTTTTTAAACTCATTGCACTGTATTTTAAAACTTGATCGCCTATTAAATGACCAAATTTATCATTAATCTCTTTAAACAGGTCAATATCGATCATTAAAATAGCCATCTCATGATTATTTCGTTGATGACGATTGTGCTCTATTTGATAGCTATCTACAAAAGAGTGTCTGTTAAGTAAACCTGTTAATGCATCTTTCCATGCGATAGATTCTAATTTTTCTTGATAGCGATTAATGGTTTTTAAAATGAGCCATAAAATAAGGGAAAGCAGTAAAAAACTAACAAAAAGCTTGATGACAAGCTCACGAATTAAGGGGGTATTTATTTCATCTAATTGCACTTCGACACATAAGATAAGATCCAACTCTTCAATATAGCGTGTTTGCAGTAAGTAATGATCATCATCAAGTTGGTAAGAAAATTGCCCCTCTTTTTCCTGCCTCATCTCAGTAATAAATGCTTTTAAGGCATTTTTAGTTAATTTTTTATGTGCGTCATTACGGTGATAACTTGAGAGGATCACCTCACCATTATTATCTAAAAAGTAAACCTGCTTACCATATTTAAAATAGTATTCTTGTAATTTTGCAGTGACATTATTAATGTTAAGCGCAACGCCTGTTATTCCCATCAACTGCTGTGCTTGATCAAGCACTTTTACATTAATGAAAATAGCCAACTGATTTTGATTGCCCATGTCAGGGTCAATATTTATCTCTGAGCTTGCCTGTTTGTCTTTAAAACGATAATACCAACTATCTGCCTCAGTATTCGCAGAGATAACCTTTAATACACCTTCAGAATAAAAATACCGTTGGCTATTTTCTGATACGAAAAAGGCACTAAAAAGATCATATTCCTGCTTAATCTTCTGTAAGTAACGGCTCATACTTTGTATATCAAGTTCACCATTTTCAGCCCATTCATGCACAAAAGTATCATTAGCCATCATTGATGACACCAGTTGTGGTTTTAACAAGTCGCGCTGAATGTCAGAATAAACATTATTGAGCACCAGCGGTAGCTCTTGTTCCGTTAATGACTTAAGGGCACGTTGCTGTGAAATGGTAAAACTTGATATCGCACTGACCAGAAAACCTAAAATAATCAAACTAGAAATAATTAATAACATCCGTGTTTTAAATTTCATCAATGACTCACCCTACTTAATTTTAAATTTAGGAAATTATAACGCAGAAAATTCTTTACTAAATGCGCTGACTTTATCCCAATCGGTGAGTTCAATGTCTTGACTGGTATCGGTACTGCCACCCGTCATTTTCATAATGAACTGGATAAGCAATGTTTGCCACCAGTTGTAACGAGAGTAGAGTAAAGCACCTGCAAATACGCCTTTTAAACGCGGTTGCCATTGTGATAGTTGCTCAAATTTAGCCATATAAGCATTGCTATTAGGGTTTGATTTTTCTGCTTTACGGGCGGTTAAACAAACTAAAAAAAATGCACTCGGTAACAAGTCTAGCTGCGCTTTGTGTTGATTAACATAATCGAGTAAGTTTTTACGAAAGTTACCATAACGAATAGAAGCCCCCACCAGCACTTTATCATACTGACTAAAATCGATATCAGGATTGTTATCAATATCAAACATCGTAAGTTCACCGACTACTGATTCATTAATGTGGTTAAGTATTTTTAATGTTTGTCCATCAACAGATGAGTACAAAACAAGGGTTTTTACAGTCATTTAATTTTTCCAAAAAACAGGGGTAAATAATACCAATAGGGTAAATATCTCTAAACGGCCGAACAACATCGCCACAATCATCACCCATTTAGACGCGCTACTCACTTCATTAAAATGCACAGCAACATCACCCAAACCGGGACCTAAATTGTTTAACATGGCAATAGTAGCGGAAAAGGAGCTAATCTCATCCATGCCCGTCATCAATAGCGCAAGCATACAAACAATAAATACTAGCGCATAAGTGGAAAAGAACCCCCAAACTGCTTCAATAACACGATCGGGTAATGCTTTATTACCCAGTTTAATTTTATAAACCGCTTTAGGGTGCACTAAACGTTTCAGTTCGCGCATCCCTTGTAGGTTAAGTAGCAATACGCGAATCACTTTCAAGCCACCACCCGTTGACCCCGCACAGCCACCAATAAAACTGGAGAGCATCAATAAAACGGGTAAAAATAGTGGCCAAGTTGCAAAGGAGGTCGTCGTAAAACCTGCGGTGGTTGAGATAGAAACAGATTGAAACAGTGCTTGTGAAAAAGTGCGCTCAATCGACTCGTAAACATCATGATTGATTAACATGGTGAAACAGATAGTGGTTACCACAAGTTGAATAAACAGGAACGCACGTACTTCAGGATCTTGCTTATAGATGTTAAAAGAGAATTTCTTTGCCGAGAAGGCACTGAAATGCAGTGCGTAGTTAACCCCAGAGATAAGCAGGAAAACCACCGTGATCATATTAATAATATCACTATCAAAATGGCCCATACTGTCATTATAGGTTGAGAAACCACCAATCGAAACCGTTGAAAAGCTGTGCCCTAACGCATCAAATAAACTCATTCCCGCCAGCCAAAAAGCCATCATACAAGCAACCGTCAAACACAGGTAGACATACCACAGTGCTTTGGCCGTTTCTGCAATCCGTGGGGTCATTTTAGAATCTTTAACCGGCCCGGGTGTTTCAGCGCGATATAACTGCATGCCACCGATACCTAACATTGGTAGCACCGCGACCGCTAAGACGATGATCCCCATGCCACCAAACCATTGCAGCATTTGACGGTAAAAAAGAATCGCTTTGGGTAGGCTCTCAAGGTTTTGAATCACCGTCGCACCCGTGGTGGTTAACCCTGAAAATGATTCAAAAAAGGCAGAAGCAACATTCATTTCAATACTAGAGCTGACTAAAAATGGAATTGCCCCAACGCTCCCTAGCGTCGCCCAAAATAGTACTACAATTAAAAATCCCTCACGCACTCGAAGTTCTGCTTTAGAGTGACGATTAGGCATCCAGAGAACAAAACCAATAAACAGGGTAACCACAAAGGCAACTAAAAAGTCTCCCCCGCCACCATCATCATAAAAAGAAGCAACCGCGACAGGTGGCAACATGGTTAAGCTAAATAAGCCGATGAGCAGGCCCACGATACGAATTATGGAACGAAAAGCCACGTTAGCTCACTTTAACTTTTTTAATGGGTAATTTTGTTAACATGCACTTTTCCTTGTGTAACTGATTCAAGCTGTTTTAAAAAAGTGACTCGCTGCTGCAGGTCAACCTCAATCAACGCATCTACCGATTGTAGATAATTAACCTGCACAATACGTCCAACGCTGGCAACTAACAAGCTTTCTAACTGCGCCATTTGAGCATAATCACAACTCACCTGATATTGTTGATAAAACCGTTTTTGCTCGATTTCAATTTGTGGTAAAAGTTGCCGAATACCCTTGCTATAAGCACGCACTAATCCGCCAGTGCCTAATTTAATACCGCCAGAATAACGCACCACAACCACCATTATTTCACCAATATTACAGCCTTGTAATAGCGCCATCATCGGTTTACCCGCAGTGCCTTTTGGCTCACCATCATCACTACAGCCCATTAACACACTATTTTTAGGGCTATCTGCCACATATGCCCAACAGTGATGACGCGCGTCTTTATGCAGGTTTTTAATCTGTTGCAAATAAGCCAGTGTGGCCTGTTTACCCTTTACAGGGGCAAGGTAGGTAATGAAACGGCTCTTTTTTATCTGCTCAGTAAAGGTAATCTCTTTTTTTATAACAAAATAAGGTTCATTCACTTACATCATAGCCTGCAGCTTGCCATGCTAAAAATCCACCTTCAATAGAGTAGACCTCTTTAAAACCCATCAACTGCAATGATAATGCAGAAAAAATACTACGCGCTCCTGAACGACATAGTAGGTAGACAGGTTGTTCTGCTAATTCATCAAGCGTAGAAAAACGTTGTTTGATACTGTCATTGCTATCTATTTGCATCTCTAACACACCACGCGGAATTAAAACGGCATTAGGAATAGAGCCTTGTGCGGTTTCGGCAACTTCACGAATATCAATCACAATTGCTTGCGGATTTTGTTGTCGTTTTTCCTGTAGTTGCAAAACAGTTAGTTCCGCCACTCCACTGCGTAATTTTTCGACCAAAGCCCGACCATTAATCGCCATTTAATCTTCCTTAATAAGAGAAAAAGAGGGTATTTTACAGGTATACCTATGTTATCTCAAGACTGCGAGGGTTAGCTCCCGATACTTTTCAGGCAGGTGACCTTTCATTAGCACAAAAATAGGCTGATCAATAACAGTATACAATCCCTCTTTTTCAGCGAATAGGTTGAGCTGTATAAGTTTATCAACTGTGCCTGAAATAACAGCACTTAAATCTAAACGTTCACTTAAAAAATATTTTTCTTGTAGTTGCAGGTAAGGTTGCTGACTGTGGCTGATAATATGAGCCAGATCAACAGGCCGATCTTCTTTTATCAACAGAGTGATACTATGACAAACCAAACTAGGTAACACAAAAAGATGGATGATATTATTGGCGTAATAGTTAAGCACTAACGCCTGCTCCTCTGAACAACTCACAACATCATCACTTAATTGGAATTTTTTCTGTTCAAATGCTTGTTGCAATAGCTCGTTACCTGTTTTCTTTTCATAGGTCAGCAAACTCTCTTTTCCATGTAATGATAACCACTGCTGATGCCAACTTAATTGCTGTATAAAACGTTTTTTAGTGAGCGTTCTCTCACTGTTTGCCAGTAATACCAAGGCACACAGAGGCAGTGCATTCACCGCCGTTGCTTCATTAATATTAACCATCACCTGCCTTGCAATCGTGCTAACCTGCGTTTTAAACTGCTCATTTGAAATTGGGCGAGTGCGCCAATTCGGCAACGCTTGGTCAAAATGTTGTTTCACATTAATCGGCTCACCAAAGTTCACAAAAGCACGGCCAAAATTACCCAACTTTTTAACAATACCAAGTACCTGCCAGACACTTTCAGACTCTTTTTTCTGGCCAGCTTGCTCTTTAATGTAAGTGTTTACTTCCATTATATGATCATAACCAATATAGATAGGTACAATGATCACATTACGCTCAGGCTGTTTTAAATAGGTTTTCAGTGACGTGGCTAATAACCCTGTTTTTGGTGATAACAATAAACCTGAACGACTTCTTCCCCCTTCAGTGAAAAACTCAATCGGGTAACCCTGCTTAAATAACATGGCAAAATAGGCGTTAAAGACCTCAGCATACAGAGGGCAGTCTTTAAAGCTACGACGTAAAAAGAATGCACCAGAGCGTCTGAAAATAGCACCGGCAGGAAAGAAGTTAAGGTTCACTCCCGCTGCAACATGGGGAGGAACAAGTCCCTGTTCAAAAAGAAGGTAAGAAAGTAACAGATAATCCATGTGACTACGGTGGCAAGGCATATAGATAATTTCAGCACCACTTTGGCATGCTTGGCGTACCGCTTGTGCATTATGTACCTCAATACCTCGATAGATAATGTTCCAGATGCCTTTGAGAATAAAGCGAAAAACACGTAAAAAAGAGTAAGAGAAATCTGCACTTATCTCATTAAGATAATCTCGACACTGCGCCTCTACTTCCAACTCACTAAGCTGCGCTGTTTTAGCGCTATCAATAATCACTTTACGCAGAGCGGGTTGTGCTAATACCGCTTCAATCATCTCTTTACGATTAGGTAATTTCGGACCAATACTACTGCGTTTTTGAAAATCAAAATAACGCATCGCCACTTTAGCGAGTTTGTGTGCCAAATGTTGTTTATCTTCGCGTAAGCTTAGTGTTTTAATGGAGATCGGCTGATTAAAACGCACCAGATGGTCTTTGCCATTTTTAAGTACAATCAACGATTTATGAAATATTCCCACTCGGCCTTGGTCACGCAGATCAAACCACGAGGTTTTTCCTTCTCGCCCAGGATCTCTTCCCCAATAAAAAGTCACGGGAATAAGCTGGATATCTAAATTTGCATCAGCTTGATGCAAATCTAAAAGTTGTTGGTATTGAGTAAGGTAGGGTGCATCTTGTAACTGTGGTGATTTTGATGAAAATAAAGACCAGTTATGAATAAAGATAAGCGCGCTAATCTGTTTACCATTGAGTGTAATAGGCAGATAAGGATCAGGCAATCCTGCTTTTTTACAACTTACCTGTAACCCCAAAAGATCACTGGCATTATTTTGTTCAACCACATAGATAATCGGTCGTTCTCTCTTTATATCTAACTCTTTAAGTACTTCGATCGGCACATGGCGACTGGTCACCCAAGTGCGATTAATAAAACGAGAAAAAAGAGTGCCTTTTGCTAACACGAAACAACCTTAAAAACCAAAAAGAGGAACGAATATAATAACACAAAAGTAATAACCGAATATCAATAGCAATACAAAGCCACGCAAAACAACATTTTTTTGGATCCTGTTCTGAAATCGGTGTAATGACCTATCATTAACTTAATTAACCTGAATTTTGGATAAAAATGAAACTCGTAAACACCGATGAGTCTCTGAAATGTCTACCCGTGAGCGCATAACTATTGTAATTACATTTCGTCAATCAAATCATAGATGATTTTAAGAACGTCTATCTCGGTTTAGTCCAGCGATATTGGACTGAATATTTTCTTGAACTACTCAGTTATACTGTTTCATCAATACAATGTATTATCTGAATATACCGATATGAGTTAATGCCGATCAGTTAATAAAAATCTATTGATTTTTAGCTGAATGAAATTAAAATCCGAGGTTCACAAAACATCGGATTTTTACGCAACTTTGTTCAACCTTATTTCAATTATCACTGAGGTGGGGCTTCATGATTTCGCCCTTAATGAAATTATTTACACCCTCCGAAGCAATTATTAACTGATGTTACGCAGTAAACAAATAGAATGGGGCTCATAGTAACGCCCAAAAACACTAAGCTATTGATATATAAATAAGTGGTGCGTAACGTCAGTTATTAAGCTAGCTCCCCCTCATCAAAGACAGAACTACTTTTAGGAATCTCACTTCACAATTAAACTAAAAAATACCAATACAGCATAAAAGAGATAGAAATCACTAAAAGAGGTGACATTTTAAGTGCCAAAAGCAACTTTCCTATAAACTTTTTAACTGCTGGCTCATTACGAAATTCTTCTTGTTTCTGCCTTGTTCTTTTGGGGGTTACGTTATCAAAATCAGAGAAATCATTGCCATCTGCCATGATTGCAACCTCATGACATGAAAGTAACCAATGCACTTTATCAGCACTTTTACTGTCCTGTCCCGTTACCATATAATCTATATTACCTTGACCTTCTGGCTTTAATTTAAAGTCAGCTTGCACATCCCATTTTTCTTTTCGTTTACCAATAACGATTCTTTTAAGCTGCTTTTTTGCCTGATTATAGGAATCGTATCGTTCGACATATTTAAACTGATTATTATCCCCTTCACCGTGATAAACAATTGCAGTTAAATAATACTCTTGAGGCCTTTTCTGACTATTTTCAGTTAATTTTATTTTCATATTTAATACCACTTATCGAGATCTTTAGTCATGAATACAGTAGGGAAAATAAGCGATGATGAAAACTACTCATCTTACCAAACCCGTTATCAATCAAGATACTTGATAACGGGTATATATTGCTATTAATTTAGGATAGCAGCAACTTTCTTAATTAATACGGCTAACTCATCCCATTGCTCATTATCAATCAAGTCATTTGGAATCATCCATGTTCCACCACATGCAAAAACACTGGGTATTGCTAAGTAATCATTAACATTGCTCGGATTAATTCCGCCTGTCGGCATAAATTTAACCGGATAAACAGCACTTAATGATTTCAACATACTGATGCCACCAGATGCTTCTGCAGGGAAAAATTTAAGTGTATCTAGCCCCATTTCCATCGCTTGCTCTACATGACTAGGATTATTAACACCAGGAATGATTACAATGTTACGTTGTTGACAGTATTTAATCGTTGTAGGATTAAAGCCAGGACTTACAATAAAATCGACCCCCGCTTCAATCGCTTCGTTTACTTGCCCTGCGTTAAGCACAGTACCTGCACCAATCAACATTTCAGGATATGCATCACGCATTAATTTCATTGCAAGTGCAGCTTGCTCTGTACGAAATGTAATTTCAGCACAAGGTAATCCATTTTCAATGAGTACCTGCGCAAGTTTTACTGCTTTTTTTGCATCTGTGATAGCAATGACGGGTATTACTTTAATATCTGCTAAACGTTGATTAATTGAACTCATTTTTTTCTCCGATAATTTTTATTTAAATAGTTGGCATTAGTTCATTGCTGATAATTGCACCGTGATGCTGAATCACTTGCCCAGCAAGGTTATGTCCCGCAATGGCAGACTCCTGCAGACTCCCTCCCAGCAAGCGCTTGGCTAAATAACCCGCGCTAAATGAGTCACCTGCGGCAGTGGTATCTACAATGTTATCTATTGGCTTGGGCTCAATTGCATTGACCTCATTATTCTCAACAACAAGGCAGGCGTCTCCACCACGCTTAATAACAATCTCTTTAACACCAAGTTGCTGGGTTCTTTCGATGGTTTGTTGCTCAGTTTGATCACCATAAAGCATTTGTTCATCATCAAAGGTCAAAAATGCCATATCTGTAATGGCTAATATTTGCTGATAATAAAACTGAGCTTGCTCTGCACTTTTCCATAATGCAGGTCGATAGTTATTATCAAATGCTATTTTTACACCTGCTTTATGGCATTCCGTTAGCACTGTAATTAAACACTCTCGACAATCATCCGCTAGAATCGCTAGGCTAATACCACTTAAATAAATAACCTGATGTGCTGAAAGTTTTTTTATTAAAGATTGCTGTGAATGTTCTCTAATCCAGTACTTTGCGGCAGAGTCATTACGCCAATAAAAAAAACGTCGTTCACCATCATCTTCTGTTTCTATCGCGTACATTCCAGGTAGCTTATTGGTTGATTGATAAACCATCTCAGTGTTAATGCCCTCTTTTTGCCAAGCATCAATCATCTCTTTACTAAAGGGGTCTTTCCCTAGCCCTGTCACATAACTGGTAGTAATACCTTGTTGACGTGTAAGGCGAGATAAATAAACAGCTGTATTTAAAGTATCACCACCAAAGCTCTGATCGACTGATCCAGCAACTTTTTTAAGTTCAACCATGCATTCACCTATAATGGCGACACTCGTTATTGGAATCATCAAAATTTTTCCTTATTACTCAACTCATTGCTTATACCAATGGGATTAAGTATGAGATCTTATATTGCGCAGGAAAAATAGATTAGTTCAAGACGCAAGTTGATACCTTTCGAGAGATTAACTTCGTTAATCTTCTTTCGGTAGAATTAAAATAAAGACTTTAATTCTTTTATGGTTGTTCCCTTTACGAAACTTGCAACGATGAAATAATTTATTTTAACTAGCAAGATTAATCAGCCACTGATTCTAATTGGTATTACATGGCTTTAAAGGTAGCCTTCACTTCTCGACTAGTAAGGACTTAACGTAAGCGTTTATTTCATCATTTTGACTGTTATCAAATAGACACTCTTGAAAACGTTTACCAGAAACAGCTGTTTTAACTAACGTTTGATCCATTGACTTAAGTGTTTCTAAATAATCACTTTTAAGTACTGCGGCTTTAACATCATTTAAAATCACTGCGTTACGTTGCTGTGGCTCAGCGCGCTCTAGCGGATAGCCATTGCCTCGCTCTCCGGTTAAAAATGCTTTTTCAAAGATATAACGTACGTTTAATTCTGCCCCCCAACCAAAACCTTTAGCAAAAGCAAGTGCTAGTGCATTACCATTGTTGATTTGATTAAATAAGAAAGCGTCAGAAGGGTCTAAACAATAACCACATACGATACCAGGATGAAGATTTAATGACATCATTGCACCTTGGCCAGTACCACAACCTGCAACAATAAAATCAACGGCCTTAGAGTTAATTAGAATACTTGCCATAATACCTAAGTGGATATATGTCAGGTGGTGATCATTTTCATCACTCATACCAACATTAAAGACTGAATCACCTTGTGGTAATACCACGTTGTTTAATTCATTAAGTACCGTTGCGTTTTTACCTGCTTGGCTGTTTTCCATCATTAGTGCAATTTTCATCTGTTTCTCCTGCAGTTTTACTGCAATAAATTATTCAATGTTTAACACGATTTCAATCGCACTTACCGTGCTTATACCCGTTACCAATCAAAGTGCTTTATTCAGTCGTCAGCTCGGACACTAAGACAAGGCGCAGTATGATGACAATGGCTAGCCCTTATCGAATACTGCAACGCCGAATTAGTTTTCGAGCTGACGACCCGAAGGGCAAGCTTTGAGGCAAACACCTTCGTTGTTAAAAAGTATCGATTGAACCCGTTAGACCTTCAACTTTCTGCCTAGAACCTACTCACCTCACAGCGTACTGAATTTTGCACCTTGAATGATAACGGGTATATACCAAAGGAACTAAAAAGGTGAGCAGTCTTACTTGTTAAAATCATCCCTACCAGCGTTGTGAGTTTTATTACGAACGTCC
>NZ_ATUO01000063.1 GCF_000420245.1 Psychromonas hadalis ATCC BAA-638
TAGCGACGTTGCATTCAATCGCAATAGCTAGCTATTACTCAATCATGCGCCTTGCTCTTCATCATTTTTCCTCAACAAGCCCTGATCACAATATTTACGGAATGGAATAAAACGGAATTACTAGTGGGCTTAGCCGCCTCTATTGCCATGAATTGTAAACCTTGTACAAACTATTATTTGCAATAAGCTAAAAAAGGCGGGGCAGTAAAAGGGGAGATATCAGAGGTCATTGCCAAGGTAAAGGCGGTCTCTGCGGGACAAAAAATGACAAAGCAGTGCGATTTTATTGAATATAAAATTAATATTAATGACTTTAAATAAAATACAATGTTAACGTGACCTATATCTAAAACATATAAGTTATATGATGTTTTAATTCTGTTGTTGTGATTTATATCCTTCCTGTGTAGTCTGTTGCGTCTTTTCAGGTTGGTTATTGGTGGCCTGATTTTATTTTCTATTAAAGGATATCTGGATATGAGCAATAAGCTGATCCTTGTACTTAACTGTGGTAGTTCCTCTTTAAAGTTTGCCATTATTGACACGGCAAGTGGAGATGAAAAACTCTCTGGTCTTGCAGAATGTCTGCATTTAGAAAATGCTTCTATTAAATGGAAATTAGAGGGTGTGAAAGGAAAAGCTGAACTTGGTCATGGTGCAGCTCACAAACAAGCATTAACTTATATTGTCGATGAAATTCTTGGTCAGCAGACGGCGCTTAAAGCGAGTCTGCATGCTATTGGTCATCGTGTGGTACACGGTGGGGAGCAATTTACGGCTTCCGTTGTGATCAACGATGAAGTGATGCAAGGCATTAAAAAATGTATCGCATTAGCGCCACTGCATAATCCCGCACATATTGTGGGCATTGAAGCCGCACAAGCCGCGTTTCCAACGCTAAAAAACGTGGCGGTATTCGATACTGCATTCCACCAAACTATGCCAGAACAAGCTTACCTGTATGCATTGCCATACAAATTGTATGCAGAGCATGGTATTCGTCGTTACGGCATGCACGGTACAAGTCATTATTTCATTAGTCTTGAAGCTGCAAAAATATTAAACAAACCTGTTGAAGAGTTAAACATCATCAACTGTCATTTAGGCAATGGCGGCAGTGTTTGTGCCATTAAAAATGGTAAATCGGTAGATACTTCAATGGGCATGACACCCCTTGAAGGCTTAGTCATGGGCACACGTTGTGGCGATATTGATCCTGCTATCATTTTTCATCTTCATGATGAATTAGGTTACAGCCTCGAAAAAATCAATACCATGCTCACCAAAGAGTCTGGTTTGTTAGGTTTAACAGAAGTGACCAGTGATTGTCGTTTTGTTGAAGATAACTACGACACAGAAATAGTTGCTAAGCGTGCGATGGATCTTTACTGCTATCGTTTGGCTAAATACATTGCAGGTTACACAGCAGCCCTTGATGGCCGTTTAGATGCGGTTGTATTTACAGGCGGTATTGGCGAAAACTCAGCGCCTATTCGTGAATTAACATTAGCACGCTTAAGTTTACTTGGATTTAAAGTAAACAGTGAAGCAAACCTGACTAACCGTTTTGGTAAACAGGGTATTATCAGCGAAGAGAACAGCACCGTTGCAATGGTTATTACAACCAATGAAGAGTGGGTTATTGCGCAAGATACATTGGCATTAACTAAATAATCTGAATTCTTATTTAGTTAATATGTTCTGAGGCCAGTTTAATGACTGGCTTTTTTATGCCTGCTTAAAAAACAAACGTTGATATGTCAAAGTGTGTCAAAAATCGATATTTGACACAAACTATCACAACACTCTTTAATCTCGACAAACTCTAGACAACTTTTTTTGTTCTACTCTGATTGTTCGTATTGAAAGCTACAAATATAAAAAATAGTATAAAAATACGCTTGTATCTATCTAGGTTATATTATCTATGGTATTTTTCACCTCGCAATGGACTGTTATTGTTTTTTTGTTATTTAGTGTTAAATAACGTCACCAATTAGAAGAATTAAATGAAAAAAACTGCACTGTTGCCCACTGTACTTATTCTCTTTACAGTACTGACAAGTTCGCCTCTCTTTGCAAAAAAACACCTCTCGGCAAGATCTGCTGTGCCTGTTTACAGTACGATTGTTAATTATCATGAAGTATCACAAACGCTGTCATTAATTGGCAAGTTACAATCTGATAAATTTGTCAGTATCGCCACCGAAGTTACGGGGAAAGTGAGTTCAATCAATGTAGAGCAGAATCAGAAAGTGCAAGAGGGACAATTGCTGTTTAAACTTGATGATGCTAAAGCGCAAGCTGCGTTATTGGAAGCGCGCGCTTTTCTGGCTGATGAACAAAGAAAGTTAAATGAATATAAACGTCTGGTTAAAAGTAATGCGGTGACACAATCCACACTAGACGCACAAACTACATTGGTGGATATTGCTAATGCACGTTTAACAGCCGCTAAAACTGAGGTCAATTATCATCATTTAAGTGCACCGTTTGCGGGCACTATTGGTTTATTAGATTTTAATCGTGGACAGATGGTGTCAGTGGGATCTGAACTGCTGACCTTAGATGATCTCTCGGTGATGCAACTGGATCTACATGTTCCTGAACGTTATATGTCGTTAATTGCTAAGGGCATGCAAGTGCAAGCAAGCAGTCGTGCGTGGGAAAATGCATTGTTTACAGGCGAGGTGATTGCCATCGATTCACGCATTAATCCTGATACGCTCAATTTACGTATTCGTGTGCAGTTTGATAATAGCGATAATCGCTTAAAACCGGGCATGATGTTAGCTGCCAAGTTAGTTTTTCCTGCGATTAATGAACCGATTATTCCTGTACAGGCATTAGAGTATTCTGGTACTAAACGCTTTGTTTATCTGCTCGATGAAAATAATAAAGCACATCGCACAGAGGTGATATTAGGTGGGCGTATTAAAGACAGTGTATTAATCAAATCGGGTATTGAGGTTGGCTCTCGCATTGTGGTACAAGGTCTGGTAAATATGTCCGATGGATTGCAAGTGAAAGACTTAAGTCTTGAAAAAGAAGCAACGATTGCAGAGGCGCTATAATGTGGATCTCTGATACCGCGGTTAAACGCCCTGTTGCGGCCATTGTACTGAGTTTATTATTATGTATATTTGGTTTTGTCTCCTTTGAAAAGCTGGCTGTACGTGAGATGCCCGATATTGAAAGCCCCGTTGTCACTGTCATGACCCGTTATGATGGTGCTGCCGCCTCAATAATGGAAAGCCAAGTCACTACGGTGATTGAAGATCAAATAACCGGTATTAGTGGCATTGATGAGATTCAATCGGTTACCCGCAATGGTATGTCACGTATTACCGTGACCTTTGATCTTAGTTGGGATTTAACCGAAGGGGTAAGTGATATACGTGATGCGGTTGCAAAAGCCAAACGTGATTTGCCTGATCAAATTGACGATCCTATTGTTTCTAAAAATAATGGCAGTGGTGAGCCCTCTCTCTATATCAATCTAAATTCCAGTAAAATGGACAGAGTACAACTAACAGATTATGCACAGCGCGTTTTAGAAGATCGTTTCAGTCTGATAACCGGAGTAAGCTCGGTTGATATCAGTGGCGGTTTATACAAGGTAATGTATGTAAAATTATTTCCTGATTTGATGGCGGGTAGGGGAGTGACGGGTAACGACATTCTTAATGCATTGAAGAAAGAAAATGTTGAAAATCCGGGCGGTGAAGTACGTAACGATACCACCGTGATGTCCGTGCGCACCGCACGGCTGTATGATAAACCCAGTGATTTTGATTATCTTGTGGTGCGCCGTGCGAGTGACGGCACGCCGATTTACCTAAAAGATGTTGCACAGGTTTTTATTGGCGCTGAAAATGAAAACTCCTCCTTTAAAAGTAATGGTGAGGTGAATTTAAGTTTAGGCATTATTCCACAGTCCGATGCTAACCCGTTAGAGGTTGCAAAACAGGTGCGCGCAGAGGTTGACAAAATTCAAGCGTTTTTGCCAGATGGTACAACGCTGACGGTGGATTACGATTCAACAGTTTTCATCGAAAAATCGATCAAAGAGGTTTATAACACTCTGTTTATCACTGGCGGATTAGTGGTATTGGTCTTGTATATTTTCATTGGCCAAGCACGTGCCACGCTTATTCCCGCGATCACCGTGCCCGTTTCATTAATTTCATCGTTTATTGCCGCTTATTATTTTGGTTTTTCTATCAACCTGATCACCTTAATGGCGCTGATTTTATCGATAGGGCTGGTGGTCGATGATGCCATCGTGGTGGTAGAAAATATATTTCATCACATTGAACGTGGTGAAAAACCATTAGTTGCGGCTTATAAAGGCACACGTGAAGTGGGTTTTGCAGTGGTGGCGACCACGTTAGTGTTAGTCATGGTGTTTTTGCCTATCTCCTTTATGGATGGCATGGTGGGGTTACTGTTTACCGAGTTCTCTGTGTTGCTGGCGATGTCGGTTATCTTCTCATCGTTAATTGCATTAACACTGACCCCCGTACTTGCCAGTAAACTGCTCAGAAATAATACCCAGCAAAGCCGTTTCAATATTAAAGTGGAAGCTTTTTTTAAAAAACTAGAAGTCAGTTACCGTCGCGGGGTAAAAAAATCAGTGCAATATCGTTTGTTTGCACCAGTGATCATTGTCGCCTGCATTGTCGGTAGTTTTGTATTGATGCAACAGGTGCCATCACAACTCGCACCACCAGAAGATAGAGGTGTGTTATTCGCGTTTGTCAAAGGTGCAGAGGGGACGAGTTATAACCGTATGACCGCTAATATGGATATTGTGGAAGCGCGTATTTTGCCGTTAGTAGGGCAAGGGGTGATCAAGTCATTTAGTACCCAAGCACCTGCATTTGGAGGCATGGCAGGCGATCAAACCGGTTTTGTTATCATGGTATTAGAAGATTGGCAGGACAGAGATGTTAATGCACAACAAGCATTAGTTACCATTAAAGATGCTTTAAAAAACATTCCTGATGTACGCGTTTATGCCATGATGCCGGGGTTTAGAGGCGGGTCGAGTGAGCCTGTACAGTTTGTTTTAGGGGGCTCTGATTACTCTGAACTTGAAAAATGGGCTGAACTATTAAAACAAAAAGCAGAACAGGCGGGCATGTTAGAAGGAGGTGATTTAGATTACTCTGAAAAAACACCCGAATTGGTGGTCACGATGGACCAGCAACGTGCCGCTGAGTTAGGCATTAGTGTTGATGATATCTCCCGTACGCTTGAGTTGATGTTAGGGGGACGCAGTGAAACCAGTTATATAGAGCGCGGTGAAGAATATGATGTTTACCTGCGTGGTGATGAAAACAGCTTTAATAATGCCAGCGATCTGAGTCAAATATATATGCGCAGTGCGAAAGGGGATTTAATCACCCTTGATACCATCACGCAGATTGAAGAGGTCGCCTCGGCCAGTAGGCTGTCTCATTATAATAAGCAAAAATCGATCACCCTTAAAGGCAATTTAGGGGCGGGTTATACCCTTGGGGAGGTCTTAGACTTTTTAGATGAACAAGCTATTAAGCACTTACCCGACGATATTTCCATCGCTTATGCGGGTGAATCAAAAGACTATAAAGAAAACAGTAGCAGTGTATTGATTGTATTTGCGCTGGCGTTGCTGGTCGCATATCTGGTACTGGCTGCCCAGTTTGAAAGCTTTATTAATCCGTTAGTGGTGATGTTTACCGTGCCGATGGGGGTCTTTGGTGGCTTTTTAGGCTTGTACTTTATGCAACAGGGGTTAAATATCTACAGTCAAATTGGTATGATCATGCTGATTGGCATGGTCACAAAAAATGGCATCTTAATTGTTGAGTTTGCAAATCAGCTACGCGATCAAGGTATCGCGCTAGAGCAAGCGATCATTGATGCTTCTGCGCGACGCCTACGCCCTATTTTGATGACCGCATTCACCACCTTGGCAGGTGCTATTCCACTATTATTGTCCAGTGGCGCAGGGGCTGAAAGTCGTGTTGCCGTGGGCACGGTGATTTTCTTTGGCATGGCATTTGCGACCTTGGTCACATTGTTTGTTATTCCTGCTATGTACCGTTTGATTTCAGGCAAGACACACTCGCCAGGTCATGTTGAAGCGATGTTAGAGAAAGAGTTGCAAGAAAACGTGTTTTAAATGTAATTTAATTACTTGTTTGTTGTTTTTATAAACAAATAGCCAATAAAAGTGCTTTCTAAAACCCTGTCTGACCCAGTTTATGCTATATTCCTGCTCAAATTTGTAGGTTAACAGAAAAATGACAGACAGAATTCTGTCATTTAATTATCGCGCATTTGATTTAGATCTTACTTGAAAGCGCTTAGCCAGTGTAATATTGCGACTTATTTATTAATAAGTCTCTGTAATAAGAAGGAATAGTTATGTTGTATGGATTTGATGTTGGTGGCACTAAAATAGCGTTTGCAGTGTATGACCAAGAGTTAAACTGCTTGTTTGAAGATCAAACACCCACACCGCACGATTACGCTTCTTTTATTACCATTATTACCGACATGGTACGCCAAGCAGATGTTAAATATGACGTTAAAGGGCAAGTTGGTTTAGGTTTTCCGGGGGCAATCAATCCTGAAGAGTTGACCTTAAATTGTGCCAATGTGCCTGCGATTAAAGGCCGTCCGCTTATTCACGATCTCTCTGTCTCGTTAGAACGTGATATCAAACTTGAAAACGATGCAAACTGTTTCCTACTTTCAGAATGTTTTGGTGGCAGTGCCGATGGTTGTGCAACGGTATTAGGGGTGACACTCGGTACGGGTGTGGGTGGCGCGATTTTTGTAAATGGTGAAATCCTAACGGGTAAAAACTCGTTCGCGGGTGAAATTGGTCATTACCCACTACCTGCAACATTATTAAAAAAATACCCTGAATTGCCTGATCTAACTTGTGGCTGTGGCCGTCAGATGTGTTTAGAGCTTTATGTCTCTGGTACTGGTTTAGGCAACTTATACAAACACTACGCGAAAACATCATTAAAAGGCCCTGAAATTTTAGAAAAATTCCGTGCCGGTGATAAAATAGCCAAAAAAGTAGTGGATGTTTATTTTGATATTTTAGCTGCCGGCATCGGCACGGCAATGATGGTATTGGATGCGGATGCGATTGTCTTTGGTGGCGGTTTATCAAAATTTGAAATTCTGGTTGAAGAGTTTACAAAACGGTTACCCGAGCACCTATTAAATGATGTTCAGTTGCCTGTGATTGTGAAAGCTAAATTTGGCGGTGAAGGTGGTGTACGTGGTGCAGCGCTTCTTAACTACAAAAAGTAAGCAATAAAAATTGTAACGACTCAGGCAATACCTTCGCCAAAATGGAAACTAACCCATTTTGGCGAACTTTTTACTTGTAAGTGGTTGATTTGTACTGGTGTGAAATTCCATTTTTACCTTAAATCAACATTGGCGAAGGTATTGCTCAGGTCGTTGCCATTTAAGCCTTGTTCATGGTTAAACTTCAGTTATCTATGATAACCGTGTTGAAAAATGCTCATTTAAACCACTAAACTGCGCTTTTTCGCCTTTTTTGATCTTTATTTTTACAGCACAATCTTGGTTAAAATAGTTCGACAAACCCCTATAATCCTTATAAATTACCCTGTTTATCATTACCTCTTTTTTTTGTTCATAAAGGATCTCCTATGGCTCAGCAAGCCTATCAATTACTGCGTATTATTATTATCGATAGCTTTTGGAAAAAACAAGTTAATGAACTTGATCTAACAGGCCATACCCAACTTGAAGGGACAAATGGTGCGGGTAAAACCTCCTTGATGCGTTTATTGCCACTGTTTTATGGCATGCGCCCCAGTGATATTGTTAGTAAGGTGGATCAAGCCAAAAACTTTGCCGATTATTACCTACCACGCGATACCAGTTTACTGGTTTATGAATATCAGCGCCCTTATGGGCAAACCTGTATGGTGCTTGCTAGTAGTGATGGCCGTGCAGTGCATTATAAATTGATTGACAGTGCTTATGACAGTACGCTGTTTATCAAAGAGAAGCAGCGTTTAACCATTAATGAGATTGAGCGAAACTACCGCAATGCAGGCGCTTTCTGTTCAAGTTTTTTAGGGGTTGATAAATATCGACAAGTCATTCAAAACTTGCGCAGTGGTCGGAAAATTAAAGATATTCGGCAATTACAAAGTCGTTTTTCTTTTAGTGACAGTGCTATTCCACATATCGATAAAGTGGTCAATGGCACCATTGAGAAAAACCTTGATTTTGATGCCGTAAAACGGATGCTGGTGGAGATTGCCAGTGATCATCTCGCGCGTAACAGCATGGATGAAAAAGAGCAGATCAGCTTAAATAAAGAGGATATCAGCCATTGGCTTGCGGATATTCAAGCGAGTCGTGCTATTCAAAAAGTGGCGGATAAAATCGCTCTTTGGCAAACGGATTTCACCAATCTTGATAGCTTACTGAATAAACTTCAACACCTGCATTTTGAGATGTTAAGCCATCAACAAAAATTACAAATTAAGCAAGAGGGGTATCAACAGAGCAAACAGAAAACCATCATTGAACTGGGTGAGTTAGAAACAGAATTGAAACAATCCTCTGATCATTTGAGAAAAGATATCAGTGCATTAACGGCGCAAATAGAAGCCGATCAAAGTCGTATCAACCTGCTTGATGAAGATAAACTTAACTACGAAGATAACGATGCTGCCAGTTTCCAACTGCAAGCCTCTCAAGCACCACGTTTTCAGCAGCAACTCAATGAAGTTAATGAGATTATTGCCGCTTTTGAGGGCAATATCAGTAAAATTCAGGGTAAATTTGAAAAGCTGATCACCCAAGTTAAACAGCAAAAGATAGTGGATGTGACCGCCAATAAAGAGCAGGGCTTCACGGTCAAAGAGGGGGCTTCGTTGCAACTTAGTGTGATTGCCGAAACCCATCAAGCACAGTTAAGCAGCTTAAATGAACAGTTAAGTGCAACGCATCTTAAATTAACGCTAGCGAAACAAGCGCTTGAAAATGAGCAACGGCGCTTACAAACAGAGCAAAATAACCCTGTTTTAGAGTCTGAATTAGTGGCCTCTATTGAAGAGAATCAATTCAACTTAGCGGCAACGCACGAAACGCATACACTGATTTTAGCGCAGCAAAACGAGTTAAACAGTGAACTCGGTTTACTCGAAACACAGCGTTCACAACTGCTTGAAAAACATAAGCAAGAGGGGCGTTACTTAGAAAAAATCAAAACACAGCTTCATGATATTGAGTGCCAGCTACGCCCACAAGAGGGCTCTCTGCAACACTTTTTGACTAATGAGCCAAGCGCAAGTCTATGGAAAGATAATATTGGGCGATTACTCTCAACAGAGCAACTAAGCCGTACTGATCTCGCGCCTAAATGGTGTGGTCAGTCAGATACTATCTATGGTTTACAGTTAGATTTAATGCAGTTGCAAGAGAATGATCTGCAACTCAGTGAAGATGAACTGCGTGAAAAAGCCAACGATTTAGATGCGAAAGCATTGCAATTAAACAGCAGTATCACTTCGTTAGAAACACAGCTTAATGCCTGCCATAAAGCGATTAAAGCACAACAATTAAGCATCGCGGCTAGCAAACAAACCTGCAAGCAAAATGAGCTAAAACTTGAGCAGTTAAAGACCCAACAAAGCCACCTTAACGATAAAAAAATTCGTGTTATTAAAGCCTTTGAGCTTGCCTGTGAAGTACAATTAAAAACGCTTAAAACAGAGCAAAAAGAGAATCATCTTAAAATAGAGACGTTTCAAACAGAGCAACAAGATGAACGTCTTGCGTTACAAAACTTAATGTTAGAGCAACGCATGGTGGTAGAATCTGACAGAGATAGCCAACTTGATGAACTCAGCAATCAACTGCAAAAAATTGAACAAAGTGCCTCTGAGCGTCTGCGTGATTATAAGCAACAACATAGCAGTGCGTTAAGTGAACTTGATCCCGATGGTGAGGTCGATAAACGTACCATACAACGGTTGGCGTTGGAAAAATCCTTGGATGAGTGCGCTGTATGGGCGCGTAAAGCCCGTGAATATGCGCAGTTTATGAATGATCGTTATATTCACCGTGATAAGTTGGTCGAGGTTAATCAAAATCGAGATGTTGAAAAACGGGGTTTTGAAAATAGTTTAGAGGATTTACTTTGCGAAAAAAGTAAAGCGATTGCTGACAACCATAAATCACTGAAAAAATGCAATACACAACTGCGCACAACAACGGAACTGCTAACGCAGTTAAGTGACAGTCAGCGTTTATGTGAAAAGAGTGGCATTGCGAGCATTGAAAGCATTACCGAGCCCAATAATGAAGCGGATCTTACGGTGAGTTTCTGTTTTGATTGGTTAAAACAGTTTGAGGTGGTGGATAAACGTTTAAGTGAGCAACTGAATCGTTTTAATGAAACCTTTAAAAAGAACCATGCGAGCAGTGAACTGTTTGAAAACTGGCAAAAACTGATTGCGGACAACGATAATTTTCAAGGTGCACGTAACCTGTTTAAATATCGCGATCCCATTGCTGATCTGCTCAGCAGTGCGTTACAGAAACAGAAAAACACTTACCAGTTGGTCACGGTCAATGCCAATATGATCAACGAATTCTATCAGCATATTGAGAACTTTGGTCGGCGTATTAAAACCATTGGTAAACAGCTCTCTAAAAACGTCACCGCCTTGGCGAATTTTGAAGCGTTGGCAGATATCAATGTGTATACAGTAATGAAACAGGAAGAACTGGAATATTGGGGACCGCTACAACAGTTTGCCAAACTGTTTGAAAAATATCGTGATGACTTGCGTGAAGGCGTGGGTGATATCCCCGATGAATTGGTTTATGCGATGAAAAAACTATCAACTTATCTGCCCAGTGAGGGGTTTGTGTTAGCACATCACCAATTATTTGATATTGAATTTTCTATCCGTGAAAAAGGGCAATTAAAATATGCACGTAATGCTCGACAACTGAAAAAAATAAGCTCGACAGGGCTTTCTTATCTCGCCATGTTATCGCTATTCGCAGGGATTTTAGGCATGTTACGTGGAGAGAGTGAATCTGCTACTAGTATCATTTTACCTGTGGATGAATTGGGTGAATTAGCTGCGGAAAATGTGGATCTGTTATTAAAAATGTTTTCAGATAATCATATTCGCATGTTATCGGCTTCCCCTTCAACGGACAGACATATCTTATCGCTCTATAAACGCCACTATAAAATAAAAGATAACAAAATATTCCATGCAAAAATTCCGCTGTCACGTATTGATGAATTACTGGCGATGCGCGCAAAACAGCAACAAGCGTTAACCGAAGTGGAGACTCGCCATGTTTAAACAAACAGTGCAAAAATTATTAACTGGTGAAATTATTTGTGAAACCGCGTTTGTGGATCAGTTTGAATATTTACGCCTTGCTGAAAATCGTGAGCGTGTAGAGGATTTTCTGTCTAATTTAGACAGGAATTTAACTTACCTTGACAGTGCTGATGCTTATTACACTACCTTTCAACAGGTTGACCAAGAAAATAGCAGTGAATTAACACAACTGTTTTTAGAGGTGCGTGGCTCATTTCGCCCATTGGTGGAGTTTTTAGGGCTATTATTAACCGCCACACAAACAGATTTACCCCTACGCGCGAAATCAATGGTCAATATTAATACCTTGTTTGACCCTTTTGAACACGATCAAACTCTGCGTGAACAACTGCGCCGATTAACCTCAATCAAACCGTTTAAAACTAATAAATTAGAGTCTCGTGAACAACTGGTGTTTATTTTTCAAAAACTGGAAGAGTTACGTTATTTAGTGCGTAAAAATAGTGGCAGTAGTCGCTATTACGCCACGGCAAAGTTTGATTTAATCTACTTATTGATTGAGTTTTTAAATGACTCTGAGTCTGTTGAACTGCCTGACGCGGTTGAGCAAACACAAGAGGAGTTACTCTTTTAATGGCCGCTTATAATGTTTCTGATGTTGCGGACCTACTGCGAAAAATTGGCGCGCATGATCAACTGCTTGCTGATGCTTATGTTTACGGAACAATTACGCAAGAGCAGAGTGAATCACGTAAAATAGCTTCTTTACATAAAGATGGCTTGTTACGCCCTGATGATGAACTCGGTGATTATCGTGTCACCGCAGAGCTAAAACGGATGCTCAACCGTTTAATGCGTAAACAGAGCAGTTATCGGCAATTAACCGACATGGGGAAAGTGATTGATACCCTTGATGACATGGTTAAAGATTATCGGCTTTCGGTGCAAACCAATCAACACGATGACGCTGAGTATTACTTAGATCAGCTTGATGATTTGCTTTACGAAGCAAAAGATAACCTCAACGTCAGCCTTGAAAATATGCATTATGCTATCTCTAGTCAGTTTGGTTTTGTCAGCACCTTAAGTGCAAAAGTACGTGAAAATGAACGTGCGCTTGAGTATGCACAAAAACTGCTCACAGAGTTGCAACAGGTTGATCCTGAAAGTTGTTATGAGTGGGCAGATTGGGCATGTCCTCCTGATTTTGCACGGAAAATAAGTGGCTTTGTTTATTGGTTTAATCAAACCTTGCCACGACTGCGTTTTATTATCGACAATATGCGTTTAAGCCTGTTTCGCCTACGCTGTGATGAAAAGCAGGCAAGTTTACTGCGCAACATGGCGCGTTATCTTCATAAACACCCTGAGTTTGAGTTAAGTGATACGCTATTTGAAGATCCACGTTTACCACAAACACTGAAATTAGCGCCACCGATAAAATTTAAAAGTTATGTTGATACCCGTAATAGTGATCTTGAAGCACCCCTTATTGCATTGGTACAAGCACTGCGCAAACCCACTAAATTAGCCCCTACACCGGAGCGAGAAATCAGTGATTTAGAGCTTAGTGAAGAGCAAGCGTTTATCATTGATCATGACTTTTTTGAGGAACAAACAGAGCGCCTTTTTGAGCAGGTGATTAAACATGGAAAACCACTCTCTGCGCTTCAATATTGGCAAAATGCGCTTAAAAGTTGGATCAGTGAAGCGCAGTTGATTGATCCAAAAGAGTGGGTCGAACTGGTATTTAGCAGTTATTGCAAACTGACCAACGATCAACAAAGTGCGCTGGATATTAAACCCAAAGGTGTGCTTGTCGCAGGAACAACAGATAACTTTACCTACAGTGATGTAGAGATTTTGTTGCGATGAATAAAACATTATTCAAATATTGTAAAAACAATTTAAACTTTGTTGGTAGCGGAAGACTAAAAAAAACAGTCTCATTAAAACGCTTACATGAAGATTATGGCTTTGGCTCTCTCGATGACAGATTTTGTTATTTTAATGAAAAAGATAAACAGCAGTTAATTGAACGTGTGCAACTTGAACTACAGGTTCACCTGTTTAGAGACAGTTATCCAGAGACTAAATCGCGCATTGGCAACGCACAAAATAACCGCAATGAAAAAGTTGGCGCACTTAAAGTCAGTGACGATTTTGTATTAGTTAACAGTTTAGATAAGCTCTGTCTTAATCAGAAGATCAGTATCAATAATAAATTAATGGCATTGGGTCAGTTTATCTGCGCCTCTGAGGTCGAAACCATTGAACATCAACAGATCATTTTAGTGGAGAATTTAGCGGTGATGGCAAACTTATTTTTGTTAAACATACCCTCTGAATTGGAAAATGCGTTGTGGCTATATCGAGGCGATACACAAAAACATAAACAAACAGGCACGGCTAATCCGTTTTTTAGACGCTTTCAAAAAACAAATCAGTTGATCTGTTTTAGTGATTTTGATCCAGAAGGATTAAAAATCGCATTAACCTCTGGTGCGACTCACTGGTTAACACTTAAGCAAAAAGACGATATAAAAATAGCGTTAAAAGGTGATGAGTTTGAGTGGTTTAAACAACAAAATGCGAAGCAGTATTTAAGTAATCATACAAAATTACCAGACGTTATTACTGAGTTATGTAATACCATGAACAATAATCAAAAAACCTTAAAGCAAGAGCATATGCTGGCTCACTCACTGCCATTGGCACTGTACCCGCTTATTTAACGATAAAATTGCAAAAGAAAGTGGTAAGCCAAGTTTTGCAATACTGCATGGCGCACACATTGACCAAGAAGCGTTTCCACGTTTTTCTCATACTCTGCCTCGATTAGAAATAATTTATGCTTACATTTGCCAGTATGGAAATGCACATGATGGGGCAAGTTTTTGGGCTTATAACCAGAATCCTATCGATACACAAGATTACCTACCCGCACATGGCATGGGATATACAAGCAGTGATCAGGTATTTGAAGCGATCAGTTTATTACATACAAAACATGCTAAAGTAGCGCCCTAATTTAAAACTAAGGATCGGCTTCAAAATTACTTGCACTTTTGTTTTCAAAATAACCCATCATTTCAGGTTTTTTGAAAAAATTTAGCGCAAGTTATTATGTAACGATTCCTAAACAAGAGATCATTATGTTAATTACAAAAAACAGCGCGGTTGAATTCCATTATACGTTAAGTGAAGCGGGTGTTGAGCTTGAGAGTAGTGCGAATGAAAAACCAATGTCTTACTTACATGGACATGGCGGTGTATTTCCTACCATGGAAGCCGCTCTTGAGGGAAAAAAAGTTGATGATAATGTTGAGGTGACACTAACACCTGAACAAAGTTATGGTGAGCGCCGTGAAGAGGGGCATATTCAACGTATTGCCATTAAGCATCTACAAAAGAAAGGCACAAAAGAGAAGTTAAAAGTGGGCGCGGTTGTCTCTGTGGAGTCTAACCAAGGTAGCCAAGAAGTGACTGTTGTTAAAGTGGGTAAATTTAATGCCGATTGTGATCTTAACCATCCGTTAGCGGGCAAAACACTGACTTTTGCCATTCAAATTGTATCTGTACGTGAAGGCTCAGAAGAGGAATTAAGTCACGGTCATATTCATGCTGAAGGCGGTTGTGGTCACTAGGCTTATTAAGTTAAAAAAATTAACCACGAAGGCACAAAGAGAAAGAAGATAAAAATGAAATATTTCTTCGTGTTCTCTGGGTAGTGTAGCGACTCTGTGGTTATATTTTGGCATTAAATGTAACGTGCTATAAAATAAAAAAGGCTATAAAATGAAACGAGTGACGCTCTATTCAACGAACAAATGCCCGCATTGTGATAGTGCTAAACAGTATTTTGAAGCTAAAAAAATCAAGTTTCGTTTGATTAATATTCAAAGCCCCGCAGGTCAAAAAGAGTTTGCTAAAACGGGGTTTCGTGCAGTGCCAATCATTAAAGTGGGCGAAGATTATCTCAATGGATTTTCAATCGCTAAGTTTAATAAGCTCTATTTGGATTAGTTGGGCGAAACTAACGTTTCACTTCCAAAGTCAAAAGCTTCGGAAGTGAGACTTCAATCCAGATTGTTGCTATTACTTCATATCCTGCTCTAGTAACCACAAACGGAACGTTCTTTTCTCATCTTTTGAGGCGTTTTGATAAAGCGAGATCAGTGTCGATTTTGTTGCTACATTTGATTTTACTGTCGCGTTTGATCTTTTTGCTACAACAGCTTGTTTACTCCCTGCATCTGCTAACACAATACCATTTTTCTGGTTATAGGTCACAATCAACTTTTCAATGTCGTTGTAAGGCATAAAACCTTCACCTTTTAAGAATGCACTGTTCTTAATTTGGTATTGTTTGTTGCTACTGATGATTTGCCAAGCAAAGCCTGTTTTGATGCGTTTTTCAGCTTGTCGTTGGGTATTGATGTTTTTTACTGATATTTGTGTATCTTGTTGTAGATCGATGGTGAAAATAGCAGGGCGACTTTCAACGATCTGATCATTGTTAAATTGGTTTGAGTAACGCACCACAATTTGGTGTTCACCTTTGTTCAGATCGTTTTCTTGTTGCGAGAAAAAACTATTTTTTACCTCTTTGCCATCAATGGCTAAAATATATACCCCATTAATACCTTCAAGGTTGAGTGCATAGCTTGTTGGCATCATTAATAAAGCTAAAATAACGGTCATTCTTTTCATGAAAACTCCTGTTTTGTTTACTGGCTTGTTAAGGTAAATGTGGTGGTGATTTTATTTTCTTCTGCACTGCCTTTTAAAGAGGGGTGCAGAGCAAAAATTTGTTTATTATCAACGAGGTTGATTTTGATTATCTCCTTTTTAATGGTACTAATTCGTTGCTGTGCAAGCTCAGTAAGTTGTAAGCTTGCGAAAGGTTGTAGTGTAATAAGTTTTATCAACAAAGCTTGATGATACTGTTTCTCGAAAATAGTATCATCAATTTTTTGTTCAGCATCAAAGGTCGCAACTAATTTATTATTAAGTTCATCAAGCGATTTTTTGCCTTGTAATGTGGTTAGCTGTTTTTCCATCAGTTGGATCTGTGCTGGCTGATTTTTACCTTGTAGCTCAAGTTCTGTTATCAATTGTTGTTGTTTAAGAACAAGGGTCTCCTGTTTACTATCAACATTGACACGTATCTCTAAAATAAGTTGTGGGCGTTTTTTTAGTAACTCAGAAAGTGTTTTTAAATTATCTTTTTGTTGTTGATTTAAGTGTGTGCTACCGAGTTCAAACGTCACCGAGTTGAGAGACTGTTCATCACCTCCGACAAGGTTTGCAAGCAGCGAAAAGGGGGAACTAATTGCTTTAGTCATCACATTAACCAGTGCTTTAACAATTAAACCACTGATTTCAAAGTCGGGGTTATTCATGTCACCTTTGGTGGGCAGGCTAATATCAATAATGCCATCACTGTCTTTAAATAGCGCCAGTGCTAGTTTGATAGGCAAGCCTAAAGACTCTTCACTCTCAACCGCTTCACCGAGTTCAAACTGCTCTAAAATGAGCCTGTTTTTTCCATCTAATAAACCGTTGGCAATTTTGTAATGTAACGCCAAACTGAGTTTACCTTTATCAATCACATAACCTGCGTAACGACCAGCGTAAGGGGTGAGGGTGGTGAGTTCTATTTTATCAAAGTTAATCTCAATATCGGTATACAGATCGCCACTCAAAGGATTCATTTTTCCCCGCACTGACATCTTGCCATACTCTTCAACTGTGCCGTGAATATTGACATCAGCACGTTCAAGATTATTGGAAGAGAGCCCTTTGATTGTGCCATTCATATTTTGAATACTGGTCGAAAATTGTGGTCTCAAAGAGAGGTCGGCAAAGTAGCTACTGCCTTCTTTTATATTGATTTCTGCGATATCAATTTTAATGTTTGTAGAGGGTTTTTCTGTTTGTTCACTGCGGTTATTGGCCATCATTAATTGTGAAAAGTTAATTTTACGTTGTTCACTGATAATGAGACGTGAGTAAGGTTTATTAAGGTTTATTTTTTTTATATCAATCACGAGTGGAAAAAACGTAATATCAATAGGGGTAATAGCCAATTTTTGCCAGCCTAATAAACGCTGGTTAATTAATTTATCACTACTGTCAAAGTCTGTGATATCAATATTCCCTTTAAATGCACCTGCTAACTCACTGTTTTTATTAATACTTATCGAGGTATTGCCGTCGATAGAGAGACTGCCTTTTTTAATGCTAATATGAGCAAACTCATCGAGGTAGGGCTGAATGAGATTAATGGGAATGGCCGAAAGCTTTATTTCACTGTTCAGGCTAAAGGGCTGTGCAACTAATTCACCCTTGAAGCGGTTTTGTTGCGAGCTTTCTCGCTTCTGATTTTCTAAATAAAAGGAAAGTGAAAAGGGTTGTTGGTTGGATAAACTCTGATTAAGTTTTTCAAGTCGGGCATTAATCTGCTTTAGTTTGATTATTGACCCACCCTTGACGGCATTATCAACAATATTTACCTGACTCTCTTTGAGATTAAGGCTGTTGATAGACCAGAGAAAAGAGGAGGAAGTTGTACTTGGCGTTTGAGCCTCTTTTTCTAAAAAAGGTTTCAAGGGTTGCAGTAGAGTAAGCTCACCTTGCTGATTACGTAGTAGTTCTAGATCAACACCCTCAACAGTGATCGTTTCAATGGCAACAGACTGCTTTATTAAATCAAATTTGCTTGGGCCAATTTTTATCTGTTTAATGGTCACAAAATCTGTTTGCTCTTTTTGTATCGCCACTTTAATTTCATTAAGTATTACAAAGGCATTATCAAGTTGTAGCTGTAATTCCCCATTGATATAACTTAGCGCATAGTTCGCTTGTAGGGAAACATCGGCATTGGTCAGAGAGTAGGGAGCAAACCGTTTTATGTAAGTCCAGAAACGATGTGCACGGATCCCTTGGATCTTAAATTCCCCCTGTGAGCTGAGTGGCGCAACAGAGAGTGTACCTTGCCAATCCAGCGATTGATTGTTACCCAGTGAAAGGTGTAATTGGTAATCTCCTCCTTTTTTGACATAGGTAGAGAAGGCAATGAGATCAAAACTGATGGCATCAATTTGATGTTTGATAACGTCACTCTGGCTATGATCGGTTGCACTGATCTGGCCATTTTTAACACTGATATGATCAAACAGTAATTTAGGTAGCATAAAGGGTTGCGCTATTTTTGGCTTTACACTTTTGGGCTCCGTCGTTAGGGCAATATGCTCAGCTAATGCCTGTTGGATATTGGTGCTTCCATCAGGATTGATAATAAGATTAAAACTAGGCTCAATCAGTTCAATATTTTTAAACGTAAATGCCCATTCTATAAGAGAACGAAGTTCAAAATCAGCATGAAAACGGCTGAATGAGAGTGCTTTATCCTGTTTATCTTTTATGGCAAGTTGATGGATGGTTAATGTGAAGAGGAAAGGGTTCAGCTCAATTTTTTTTATTTCTGTTTGCCAGCCTAAATGTTGTGTAACTTGTTCACTGATGACATTGTGGATCACTTTAGGCAAAACAAAAAAACCAATGACACTGTACAGTGCTAAAAACGTGATAAGCCAAAAAGGCAGGGAGCGATAGAATTGGCGACTAAATAATTTTTTGAAAGAGTTCACAGGAGAGCCTTAACTGAGAAGTTTAAAGCTAAAGTATAGATGAAGAGGGGTTTAATTTATAGTTTTTGTATTAAAAATTAGAAAGCTGAGTTGTTATTTTACTCAGCTTTTAATTGCTTTGCTAGTGGTGCTATTTTTGTTTATCGTTAATGATGTTTTTGATAAAGAAAATAAGGATAAAAGCAAAGATGCCACCGGTAATAGAGAGACCAATGATAGAATAATAGACAACGGGATCGTTCAGTAACATATCGAAAAAATCCATAGTAAACTCCTTTTTATTTATTTTCTTTAATCTTTTAATAATAGAGTCAAGTGGGGTTTTTTACTGCTGATATAGATCAAGTTAGCGATAAAAAAACCACGTAATAACGTGGTTTGTGAGTCGGGTATGGTTTTGAACGACAGCGGCGATGATATTACTCTGGTAGTACACCATTGTGATATACGTTTTGTACATCATCACAATCGTCGAGCATCTCCATAAATTTGTTGAATTTTTCAACATGCTCAGGACTAATTTCAATATCCGCTTGAGGAACAAACGTGACCTCTTCGACATCAAGTTCAAGATCAGGGTAGCTTTCATGAAGCGCGTTTTTTGCTTTAAAGAACTCAGTATGTGGACAAAACACACTGATTTTTCCCGCTTCAGCAACAACGTCAGTGACATCAACATCTGCCATCATGAGATCTTCTAATACCGCTTCATCATCTTCACCCGAAAATACAAATACCGCTTGATGTTCAAACATATGTGCAGCACTACCTGGCGAGCCAATTTTTGCATCTGTTTTGGTGAAACAGTTGCGTACGTCAGTCCAAGTACGTTTGTTATTATCGGTTAAACAATCAACAATCACGCTACAACCACCCGGTGCAAAACCTTCATAAGTTGCACGTTCGTAATCTTCACCTGCACCACTTTGTGCTTTTTCTATTGCACGATCAATAACGTGGCTAGGTACTTGGTCTTTTTTCGCGCCATCAATTAAACGGCGTAGTGCAAGGTTACCTTCGGGATCAAACCCACCATTTTTAGCAGTAACATAAATCTCTTTTGAATATTTAGAATAAACTTTTGTTTTTGCGCCCGCAGTTTTCGCCATAGACTCTTTACGGTTTTGATATGCTCTTCCCATGTTCAGGCTCTTTATTTGTTGGTTAGTTAATATTTATGGCAGGAATTCTACCCCTAAGGACGCTTGTAGGCTAGTGTGGGAACGATAAATGTTGCGCTAGATAAACTATTGAGTCCTATAATTGATGGTTGTGGTTATAAAGGATAAAAAATGCACGATAGGATTGTGCCTGCAATTTTATTTTTGTGTTGTAAAAGGATAAAAATGCACGATAGGATTGTGC
>NZ_ATUO01000064.1 GCF_000420245.1 Psychromonas hadalis ATCC BAA-638
AGCTAAATTTAAGGTGTAAGTTGACGTAAATGGTTGTTCCCTTTACAAAACTTACAACGCAGAAGTGAGTTATTTTAACCAGTAAAATAGATTAGCTATTTACTGTAATTAGTATTACTAAAGAGTAACAAAGGAAACAAAAAATCACAGTGAAAAATACAATCTGACCATCACGTAAAAAATGCACAGCGAACAACCCAATAAGCTAAAAACAATGTAATTACTCGCCAAACCATAAAACGCCCTCTCTTTTATTGTCTCTACCATGCCAATCAGCCTAAAAATTTGGTCATATCAATTATTAGGAGGTGCTACTTTAGCTACGCTAATAGTAAAGGTGAAACTAAAAAAAGGGTTCGCAGAGCTTAGCCTTTCATAAGACTGAACTAACGTTCAAAAGCGAACACATATTTATTGGGTTGGTATAACCGCCGAAGGTTAATTAGAGGTCGTTAATTAACCACAATGAAAGTTCAAAAGTTAGTACAAATAGTGAAACTAGTCTTCCATACTCAGTAGTGCCATTGCACAACTTGCACTTGTTGCTAATATATCAATGCTACCGGTGCGTAACGCACCTAATATCGCTAATACTTTTCTATCTTCTGTGGCAATAGCGATAACATTGGGGATACGTTTCAAATCATCAGTACCGAGACCGATAACGCGAGATCTTAAAACGGTATTCGCATTTTCACCATTAATTTTAAAGAAATCAAAACCACCAATATCACCGATAACGCCCTGTTCAAGACGTGCTTTGGTAAACTCTTGTGGTGTAAACCACCCAAGTTGCACCATATGACTATTTTCATTCATATCACCTATACCCACTAATGCAAACTCGGCAATTTTTGCTTGATTTAATGTTTCGCTAACAACCGGGTGTTCAAAGAACGTTTCTCTTATTTTCGGATTATCAACATATGCGGGTGCATATAATGTTTCACTGATGCCACCAAATTTTTTCGCTAAGCGTCTGCAGATATGATCAGCATTAGTACTATCTCCACTACGATGTGTGCCTCCAAGTGCACAAATAAAACGTGCGTTACGTTTTATCACAATACCAGCATGATCCGCCACAGCGGCGACATTTCTGCCTTTTCCTACTGCCACGGTACTATTTTCAGTCAAATTGTTAGCAAGAAAACCAGACACCAGTATGGCAACTTGTTTACGTTGTTCCACTTCATCAGTATGATCAAGCGCAATCAAAGCACGCTTTAATTTAAACTTATCCACTAAGCGGCGTTCCAGCTGCGCACTATATACGGGATGATATCTAACATTAATTTCAACAATCCCCTCTTCTCTTGCCTTGCGCAGAAGTCGACCTATTTTAACGCGAGAAAGAGAGAATATTTTGGAAATTTCATCTTGAGTTGCACCTTCCTGATAATATAACACTGCAATTTCAGTCAATAGATCCTGATCACTAGTGGTAAGTTCGTGAAAGCTAGTATTAATTTGAGGCATGTGATGTTACTCATTGGATAATTAAGGAAGATTAAGACAACTACTTTGGCTGATACTATTAAACAGTAATTAGTTAGAGTTTTCCATCATCTCATGTGCTTTTGTCGCGCTGACAGTAAAATGTGCTAGCTACAATGACAAATAGGAACCGTTTATTAAACAGTCCCCTACTATCACTCAGCTAATTACCTGAACATATTTGCATTACATTCAATCGCAATCGTCCGCTCTTACTTTGTTAACTATTGACAGTCTTTAGCAAATATCTCATCTGCCCAATCTGGGTTATCAACATAGGGATTTCTATTTCCCTGTATTTTTTGAATTTTATCATTACGTAATGATTCAAAATCATCAACAGGATCGAGTATATTCCAATTCAATAAAGTACAGATATTACCCATTGCAGTGCCATTATTAGTAACGCTAGTAACGAGTTCCAGATCAGGCGTACTAATATCATCTCCTTCGTAACGGGTTGCCATATAGAACATCATACGTGCGATATCGCCTTTTACAGCATCACGCGGTTCAAAGGTAGTGCTGGTTATTTTATTGCCGGCCTCAGGTGATTCACTGGTTGCAGAACCGCCGTTATCAAACTCCAGATTGCCACGCTCGCTGTTGATTGAAGCATCAGTTGGACGAAGGTGATGAATATCTGTGTAACCTGATGCGCTTCTATCATTAAAACCACCATTGGATTTTGGATATGAATGTTCACGATTCCATGCGTCTGGGTCGTTATTGCCGCTGGATGAGAATGTTATTAACTGCGATCGTCCAGTGTACATGAGAATAACATTATTGGAATTATCAGGGTCTTGATCCGTAATGGCCAAGGCATCCCATACATCAAACTCAGAAGATGTATAGGGTAATTTAGTCACATTTTTAGAAATAATTTTATTTAGTTTTGTTTTAAGTGCGTCCCCTTTCAAGCCTTCTGTTCCGGCATAATAATTACTTGGATTTTCCGGTTTAATGGTGACAGATTTTGAACATAACCCTGAAAAAGGGGCAACGATATGTGGATCGTGGGATGGTGTACTGGCTGCTAGCGCTTGTGTGCTAAAAGAGGCCACGGTGAATAAGGTGAATATTATTTTCTTCATTGTATTTTTCATTATGGTGTTTTCAACATCTGTCCCCTCTAATTTCAAAATAAAGCCCCCAGTAAGTGATTCAATAGGAATAGTGTACCACGGCTTTTTCAGGCTATTTTTTCGTTGTGTATTCGATTCTAAGGGACTTTAAAAAATGAAATTTGGGGAGAATAAACATGGCCAGACGATCAACGTGATCGCCTGAAGGTATTATTGAGGGGCTTTTGTAGATATTTTTTAAAAAAACGCAAAAACCATGTCAAGCGTTATTTTTGATAATTACGCTGAATGGTTACTATAAATGAAACTCATATTATTAAAAGTGGCCTATTTCACTCAGTGATAATACATTTTGTTAACCAATGTAAATTATTTGTTAATTAACATATCAACATCACTCAGTAACAACAGATTTTGTTAATCAATGTAAATTACTTGTTAATTAATACATTATCTCGTGTATAAGTCACGTTTTTGTTCTTGTTTAATAAATATACTATTTGTTAATTACATTAATTATGTAAATAAATTGTAAATTTATTTACTTAATTAACGAATCACTTACAGATGTATTTATAAATAACAAATCATAGATAGGGATACTCTAATGAAATTTAGGATGAATAAACTAGTACAAATTACAAGTCTGGCACTTACTGTCACGGTTGGGAGTTTAATTTCCATCACGGGTGAGGCGGCTCAGCAACAGTGGATTAAAGATAAGAGTTACAGTATCACTGTTCTTCATACAAATGATAATCACGGTCATTTCTGGGAAAATAAATATGGTGAGCTGGGTATGGCAGCCCGTGCCACTCTAATTAAAAAGATTCGTGCTGAAGTGCAAGCTGAAGGTGGATCTCTTCTCCTATTATCTGGTGGCGATATTAATACCGGTGTACCTGAATCTGATTTGCTAGATGCAGAGCCTGATTTCATTGGTATGAATATGATTGGCTATGATGCAATGGCAATCGGTAACCATGAGTTTGATAATTCACTTGATGTGCTCGCTAAACAAGCAGGTTGGGCAACATTCCCTTTTCTTGCTGCCAATATCTATAAAGATGGCAAGCGTATGTTTGATGCTTACAAAATCTTTAACAAAAATGGAATCAAGATAGCTGTACTTGGTTTAACCACTGAAGATACTGCCAATATTGGTAACCCAGAGTTTGTCAAACTAATTGAGTTTAGAGATCCAAAAATAGAAGCAAAACTTGTTATTGCCGAGCTAAAAGCGAAGCATAATCCAGATATTATTATTGCAGTCACTCATATGGGGCATTACCTCAATGGTAAAAATGGATCTAATGCACCGGGTGATGTGCTACTTGCACGTTACCTAAATGAAGGCGACCTAGACATGATCGTGGGTGGGCATTCACAAGAGCCAGTATGCATGGAAGGTATAAATCAATACGCCAATTTCAAAGCGGGTGATGATTGCCAGCCAGATAAACAAAATGGTACTTATATCGTACAGGCCCATGAATGGGGTAAATACGTAGGCCGAGCTGACTATATCTTTAAAAATGGTGAGCTCACCATGCGCTCTTATAACCTAATTCCCGTTAATCTTAAGAAAAAAGTTAAGAATGCTGAAGGTAAAAAGGTACGCGTGCTGATCCAAGACAATATTGAACAAGATCAAGCTGTATTTGATGCATTAAAACCATTCCAAGATAAAGGTCAAGTGGCACTGAGTGTCATCATTGGTACAACAAATGATTTATTACAAGGAGAACGTAAAATTGTTCGTAACAACCAAACTAATTTAGGTCGTTTAATTGCCACTGCTCATATGCAACGTGCTAAAGCTGATTTCGCCATTATGAATTCAGGCGGTATTCGTGCGTCAATTGAAGCTGGGGATATCTCTTATAAAGACATATTAACGGTACAGCCATTTGCCAACATGATTACTTATGTAGATTTTACTGGTGCAGAAATAATGGATTACCTGAATGTTGTTGGAACAAAAACCAAAGACTCCGGCGCTTATGCCCAGTTCGCAGGGATTTCAATGACAGTGGCCAATAACCAAGTTTCAAATGTAGTGATTGCTGGCAAAGCTCTGGAAGCAACGGCTACATATCGTTTCACTATTCCATCATTCAATGCGGCTGGCGGTGACGGATATCCGAACATCACTGAGCATCCTGCTTATGTCAACACGGGTTATGTTGATGCTGAAGTATTAAAAGAATATATCCAGGCAAACTCACCGATTAAAGTGGCTGATTTTGCACCAAAAAATGAAATGACTTACCAGTAACATATATTGAACAACTAAGAAATGACTCTTCGCTTTCGGGCTGAAGAGCTATTTTTAAAACAAAATATCGAAGTGAGTACTTACTTCGCATGAAAAAATCACGCAGTCGCGTACACGTAACATTCAATAAGGATTACAAAATGTTTAAAAAAACCGCTATTTGTATCGCGTTATCAGCTTTATTTGTAGGAGTAAATGCTCAGGCCGCCACTATCTATGAAAATGAAAATGGTGATAACGTCAAAGTTTATGGAGAAGTCGGGGTTGGTGGACACTTTAGCCCCAACTACGAATATGCTGAATATTTCGAAGACAAAAGCTACATCGATGACAGCTTTGCCACTATGGGCATCAAAGGTAACTACGACTCAGTTTATTACCGTCTTGAGTTAGATTATGAACGTGAAAACTGGAAATATGGCTCTGGCGAGATGGTACTCGCTATCGACAAGTTGTTTATCGGTTACCACATTACTGATAACCACGCGGTTGAATTTGGTTTAACGGATACCGCACTGGATGATTACGATAAATTTGGTGACTTTACCTTTGATACTACTGTTGAAACGGGAGAGGCCGGTGATCAAGCGAACACCATAAAATATGAAGGAAACCTATCTTTCTTCAAAGCGGGAGTCTCTTATTCTTATCAAGGTGAAAGCTCATCAGGTGCTGCTTTAGGTGATGTTGTAAATGGCTATTTCGGTTATTTTAGTGATTATGTCGATGTTGTAGCTGGCGCTGAAACTCGAACTGGATCTGAAGGCAAGTCTAAATATGGTGAGCAGGTACTGTATGCATTAGGTGCACGAATTTACATTACAGACAGTATTGCAATTGGTATTAATGCTTATATTGAAGATGAAGATATCGCACAAAGTTCAACAGTGATCGACAACACCGATCCGCTCAATACTACTTCTGTTTATAACGATTACCAAACAATGCGTAATAAAGGCGGATTAGTTTCTGCGCGTTATAAGCTAGACAAAAAATGGGAATTTACTGGTTCTTATAACTTCGAAGAATATGAAAAATGGGATGTTACAAGTCCTTATGGTGTTTCACCGGATCGAGAAGCTTCATGGGGAAAAGAAAGAGTATGGGGCACAGTAGGTGTTAATTTCAGACCATCTCGTTCAGTTATCTTTGCTGTAGAAGGTAGTGTTGGCGAAGCCGCACAAGATGCATACGCTTACGCTCGAGTGTACTTCTAATCATTAAAATTTAATTAATAAAATAGTTTAAGGAACAAATTATGAACAGAAACATGAGCAAGACCATTTTAGCACTTGCCATTGGTAGTGCACTTTCTCTCGGTGTACAAGCTGACATAAGCAACATTTTAATTACTGAATACGTTGAAGGCAGTGTTCAGAATAAAGCGATTGAGATCAGTAATACGGGCAGTGCTCCTTATACTTTTACGGGCAATATTGTTTTAAAGCAAAATATTACTGGTTACAATAACACGATGTACAATGCCAGTGGAGCAAGCCTATTAGAGGGCGTTACGCTTTCTGCCGGTCAAACTATTGTTATCGTTCACCCTGAAGCAAGTGATGCGTTAAAAGATGCTGTAACCTCGAGTGGCGCGACCATGCTAGTCGCCGGTTCATATGATGAAGTAAAATATAACTCATTAGGCTTTAACGGTGATGATTCAGTCGCTATTTATGATACTGATGCCGGCACTGTGGTTGACATGATCGGTGTTGATGGAGATAAATGGGGAGAAAATAAAACATTCCGCCGTCAGCTTGCAACTGGTGATGTTACTCCTGCACAAAATCTTACACATGATGAAAACGATTGGTTAGAAGAAGCGGAAGATACTTTTACGGGATTAGGCGATTCAACATTAGCGCCTTATGTCGAAACTGTTGTTGCGCCCCCTATATGTGATGATCAAACAATTACGCCTATTGTTGAAATACAAGGCGCAGCAGCAAGCTCTCCACTAGTTGGCGAGCAAGTGTTTGTTGAAGGTATCGTTACTGCCGTTGCAAAATACCCAGTAAAAGGTTTATACCTGCAAGATATTACATCTGATGGCAATATCATGACCTCCGATGGTATTTTTGTAAAAACCAGCAAGGCCAGCGATGACTTGATCGGTAAGACAATCTGTTTAGCCAGTACCGTTACCGAAGATTATGGCTTAACCCGACTGGAAGCTGATGATTGGGATATCACTGATGAATCTTCATCTGTTCCTGCAGCCACCGATATCGAGATGATTCCGGAAGATAATGGCTCATTTAAAGCAACACTTGAACGTTACGAAGGCATGCTAGTTAATCTGCCGACGGATATAGATTCGGCTGCAGATGGCGCGCAAGATATGCGCATCACAAAATCGTTTGGTTTTGATTATGGCTCTTACCGCAATAATATGATCCTCAGCTACAAACGCCCTAATATGGTGCCTACTCAAAATAATGTGGCCGGTAGTGAAAATGCAACCGCTGCCTCTGCACAAAACAATGATTATCGTTTAATCGTGGAAAGTAGTCAAAAAGCAAAAGATGGGGAAATTCCATACTATCCAGAATTTACGACTGATCCTGCAAATAACTATGTTCGTATCAATGATAGCGTAACAGGCATGGAAGGTGTAATTGCTTATAGCTATGGTAACTTTACTTTGGTTGTTACCAATGAACTTGATAAAAACAACTTCACACATAATACCGACAGAACTAACTCACCAGATCTGGATACAACAACTGAAGAGGGTCACTTTGCCATTAAAATAGGCACACAAAACCTGTTAAACCTATTTAACTCTCCATTTGGTGGTGATGTTAATACCCACGGCGAAAACCGTGGTGCAGATAGTGATGAAGAGTACCAAAAGCAACAAGATAAACTGGTTGCAGCTATTACAGGGCTTGATGCAGATATTCTTGGTTTAATGGAAATTGAAAATAACGGTTTTGGCTCTGGTAGTGCACTTAAAGCACTCGTGAATGCTGTTAATGAAAATTATTATGATGAAGATCCTAAAGATGTAGCTAAATCTAACTCTACTAGCAACCGTTATGTATTTGTTGGTTTTGATTCAAATGGTGATTTAGTACTTGATGAATTAGATTCGGTAGGTGGTGATGCAATCAGCACCGGACTACTATACCGTCCTTCTAAAGTTAGTATCGAAAGCATGAAAGTGATCCCTATGCCGGAGCAACACGCGCCAGCTATCGTCAATGACAGCAGTATAGTTGTTAAAGATAAAAATGGTGCCGTGCTTGAAAGTGGTGATAATTACCAACGTAATACAATGACAGCGACGTTTATTGTTAACAATACAGGCAAAAGATTAACTGTTGCGGTTAACCACCTTAAATCAAAAGGCTCCACTTGTTGGGAAGATTGGCAAGGGGTTGAATTTGGTGACACAGAAATATGGAAAGCAAAGGCACCAGATCTTGATTTTCAAGGTCAATGTGAAGCTTTCCGTGTAGCGGCTGCTGTACAACTAGGTGAAGAGCTGGCTAAAATGGGTGGTGATAACATTATTGTTGGTGATTTGAACGCTTATGGCCTAGAAGATCCACTATTGGTGTTAACTGAAAATACAACCGGTAAAGTACTGCACACTGCGCGTGATACCTTTATTGGTAAAAAACCACAGTTTAATATCAACGGCACCCCCGTTGCTATCACTAAAAGCTATGGTTATATCAACACTGTTAGCGTAAAAGATGCAGAAAAAGGGCAGTTAAGCTGGAGTTACTCTTACAACGATGAGATTGGGTCTCTTGATCATATCCTAATTACACCATCATTAGAGTCTCGCTTAATTGATGCGGTTGATTGGCATATCAATGCAGCTGAATCAGGTTTATATGATTACAATATCAACTATAAAGGCGAACATGCTGATGCGTTCTACGCAGACGATGCTTACCGCTCATCAGATCATGATTCAGCAATCATCTCTCTAAGCTATGAATATGGTGAAGTCAGTAATGATCAACCTGTTCATCTAGTGATTAGTAGTGGTTTAATCAAAGTGCCTTACAGTATCCCTGGAGCTACACCTACAGTCGCATCGGTAAAAACCAGCAAAGTTGAAACAACTACTGGTACAAAAGCGGGTGATATTGCAATGATCTCATTATCCTCTGAGATTGATATGAGTGACATTATACTTCCTGTTGTAACACTAACTGCAGATGGACAATCATTAGTAAATATTGAAGTCTTTGGTATTAAAGCAGGGACTTACAAGGCAACAATGACACTAGTACGTGATGGTGTAGTAATGCCTGAGTTTACTCAAACAATGAAATTTGAAGCTGCAAAACAAGACTCCACAACACCTAAAATCGTACCACCAGCACCTTATGATGGTTCTGGAGGTGGTTCATTTGGTATTTGGGGTCTTATCTCATTGCTAGGTTTTGGTTTCTTACGTCGTCCTAAAGTAAAACAATAAGATCTCGTTTATATAAAAAAATAATATAAATTAAGGGTCTAATTTAAATGTAAAAATAGCAATAACATCAGTTATGAGGACAACCTCATTTCTACAGGTGTTATTGCTATGCTTCTTTTTTAGAAAGTAAACCTAATTATCTGTTTAACAATCAACAGATTAACTCATTAACAAATATTCATCTGATGATCCATCAGGTTTAATTAAAGGAATAAATGATTATGAATAAAACTAGTTTTCTAGCAGCATCCGTGGTGCTGGCGTTAACGGCTTGTGGTAACTCAAGTGATGAAAAAACAATCTCTTCCCCTCCTGCTAAGGTAGTGATCTCTGCGATAGATGGGTATTTATCGAATGCTGATATATGGGTTGATCTCAATGACAACCTAACACTTGATAGTTCAGATATTAAGTTAGCAACAAATACCGACACCTCTGGAAAATTTACTTTACTAGGTGATTACCGAAAACATGCAGTGTTTATAAAAGCCATTTCAGGTCAAACGGTAGATACCACGCGTGGCTTAGTACTAAACAACTTTGTTCTCGCGGCTCCAGCAGGCTATACAGTTGCTAATCCTCTGACCAACATGGTTGTTAAACAGTTGCTTGCAAACCCTGGTATGACACAGGCCGAAGCGGAAGATCAAGTAGTTCAATCTGTTACCGACTCTGGTTTAGATGTATCGAGTGAACTTATCTTTGGTGACTACTTAGCGGATGACTCACAACAAGCACAAGCACTTAATATTATTGGTGAAGCGTTAGTTGACCATGGGGAACTTGCTATTGAGCAACAACTGCAACTTGCTTCTGGCGTGTCTGATGCCGTTAAAAATGTTATTGATGACCAAGATGAAAATCTGGACGATTTTTCTCCAGCTATTGAAATCCCAGAGACAGGCGTTGTGACTGTTAGTCCAAACAATAGACCAGTACATAATGTTGATGGTAGCGCTTTAGAACCGATCACTCTAAATATTGGTGATATATGGGATGAATTAGATGCATCAGTGCATATCTCTGATGTTGAAGGTGATACGCTAACTTATAAGTTAACAGAACTCAGTGACACACCAAACGGGCTAAGCATTAATCCTGACACAGGCGTTATTTCTGGTGACTTAACGTCAGCAGTAGCAGGTACTTTCAATTACCAGATTGTTGCGACAGATAGCAAGAATGCCACTTCTTACCCACTTAATTTTAAAGTAACCATTGAGGCGTTAAATAACTCAACACCAGAAACACCAACTACGCCGGAGACACCAACTACACCAGAAACACCAACTACACCAGAAACACCAACTACACCAGAAACACCAACTACGCCTGTAGCAACAAATTTAGCGGTTAATGGTGATTTTGAAAACTGGACTGATGCAACTCCAATAGGTTGGACAACCATTGACAGTGGAATAGACGTCGTACAAAATACGACCATTTTTGAAACTGGTTCAAGTTCTGCAGCTATTTCAGTGAATACGGGCTCACAAGGCTCAACCGATTTCCGTCAAAGCGTAAATGTGCTAACAGGTACAACTTATACGCTCTCTATGTCTATTTATCATACCGAAGGCAATGTAAAAGCAAGGGTCTACCTAGCTGATTATATGGATTATTCAGATAATACCTTAGTCAATCAATGGCAAGAACTCAGCTTTAAATATACCGCTACTGAAGATAAGAGTATTGAAATTGGTATGCGTTTTTACGATCAAACTGGATTTGTTGATTCAGAAATCGTTTATGTCGATAATGTAACATTTATAGCGTCAGCAACGACGCCTGAGCCTATTACAGATCTTGCTGAAAATGGCAGTTTTGAAGACGAATGGACTGAAGGCAAACCCACTGGTTGGACTACTATGGGCAGTGGAATCGTCTTCGCACCAGAGAGCTCAACGGTTAAACCTGGTTCAACAAAGTCTGGCGCTTTTACTCTTACGAGTACTAGTAACCAAGATTTACGTCAAAGCGTTGATGTGGTAAATGGTAAAACGTACACCCTCACTATGTCGATTTATCATACAGATGGTGGAGCAAAAGTACGCGCTTATATAGGAGGTAATTATAATGATGTTTATTCCGATTTTGACTTAGTTAATCAATGGCAAGATTATAGCTTTGCATATACAGCTACTGAAAATAAGTCTATCGACTTTGGTATGCGTTTTTACGATGTAAGTGGCGTCTTTGATGGCGAAGAAATAATTTATATTGATAATGTGACTTTCATTGCGAGTGGCACAGCGGTAACAGAGCCGGTTCCTCTACCAGCACCCGATCCTATTGTGCCGACAGATGCAGCTACTCTGGCAATTTATTATTCAGGTGCTAAAGATAAAAGCGGTTTTGCATTAAAAACAGCCCTTTATAATATTATTAAAGACCATAATACGAAAACTTATACCGACTTATGGACTTTCATCTCTACTTACACATTAGATATCTATTTTGAAAAAGATAATACCATCTTAGATATTTACTCAGAAAATGCATCAGCATCAGACAGTTACAATTTCACGCCGATAGTTGACCAATGTGGTAATTACTCGGGTGAAAGTAGCTGTTATAACCGTGAACACTCACTGCCACAAAGCTGGTTTAATAAAGCCTCACCTATGGTTTCAGATGTTCATCATATTTTTGCAACCGATGGTTATGTAAACGGTAAGCGCAGCAACTACCCTTATGGAGAGGTTGCTACAGCCGACTGGACATCAATCAATGGCAGTAAATTAGGCGCGCCAACAGCAGCACTTGGGTATACGGGAACAACCGTATTTGAACCGACCGATGAATTTAAAGGTGATTTAGCAAGAGCCTATTTTTACATGGCGACGCGTTATGAAGATATTATTGGTTCATGGGAGGAAAACTCAGACAACGCTAACGCAGTGTTAGATGGCACTGACTCTACCGTATTTGAACCTTGGGTGATCGCGATGCTGAAAACATGGAGTGAAAACGATCCTGTTAGCCAGAAAGAGCGCGATCGTAATGAAGCAGCCCATAAATATCAAGGCAATCGTAATCCTTTTGTTGATCACCCTGAATATGTAAATTTAATTTGGGTTGATTAATATAATAGGGAATATTTAGCTGTAAATAAAATAGTTTGCTACGAAAATAAATTTTGAGATAGTAGTGTTAATACCGAATTAACACTACTTTTCAAAGGGTAGGATCGTCTATTGGTCTTAAATCGTTTACTGATAAAATGAACGGTTTAAGATGTTTTTACCCCTTTCTTCGCTTCATTGCTTTGTTCAATCTTGATTGGTAACGGGTATAGAACCAAGCGTCATAATACTGTTACGAATCTATTTGTACAATTATTGTAGAATGTAATGATTTTCTGAACACGGAAAATCTAAAAAATAGAGTTCGAGCAACTTTTAAATTTAAAGCATGATATCCCCTTTGTTGGGTACGATAAGATTGAAACAGGTAAATATAATCATCGTGAAAAGCCCTTATTTATCAGTATATTAAGATCAATAAAACAGGCATCCGACACAGATCCGTACGTGCGCTGCTAACACATACGGCTCCTACATTGAGTAAACGTTGTGATGGGTAGGGATGCCGAATTCGTGTGTGCAGTATGAATATTCGGATCAGCTTTTGCATGTATTGCCAGTTGAAATTTTCTTCCTTCTGGCTTCGCCTTTTCAGTGCCCTTATCCACAATTTAGAAAAGATCGGGGATAGCCATATCTTTATCAGTACCCGTATTGGCAATTTCGATGGCTTTATTGTAACTACCACCTTCAACGTATTCAGGAATAATGCTCTCTGCTTGAGCGCCTAACGATAACGCTACGCCGATGGATAGAGCTAGAAAATTCTTTTTCATTTTATGTCCTTGTGTATAAAATCACCCATTAATAACAGGGTTTTATTGCGATTACTTATTCGTAATCGAGCATGATTAATAAAATTACTGGATGTTTGATGACTCGGTTTATATCTATTCAATACATATTTATTAACGCAGTTAGTTTTATCACACGTCTTACACAGGATCATATGATCACATTGTTACATATATACTTAAACATTTTCGAGAGTGCTTTTTGTAACGACCAAGCAGTCACTCTCAGCGAATATAATCATGATAAAGATAAGCATTAAAAGGCAACCATTTATCAAGATTTCATCGATATAACTTCAAAAATATTCATCTGAATTTTTGAAGAATGAAACGTTACAGGTTGTAAAAACAACTTTCCATGATCAGAGCCCACCTTTCAAAGTATCTTTTAACCATGTAAAGCGAACAACGGAATACAATTAAATCCAATATAGACCAACAGGTTGCGAAAATAATAATTTAAAAATATTATTATCAACATTTTCAGTGTCGTAGTTTATTTTTTAAAAAAATGATAATAACTACCATTACAAAATCTCAAAACCCAAAGAAACATAAAACATATGATTATTTTTAAGAAACTAAAAGCCAATTAAATATGTAGAAAAATGATTCGTTATATTTTTACAGTATCAACAAATAAACAGTTGTCAGCTCACGTTTATTCATAAAACCGACATGTACCAACGCTATTATTTGCTAGCATAACCTCGACCAGAAGAACAATACTCAGACAAGTGAACAACAAACAAAAATGAAAATAATTTAAGGATTGATTAAAATGAATAAAAAGTTAATTAAAGGTTTAGTCGCAAGCGCTGTTTTAGTTGCATTAGCGGGTTGTAATTCGACAACGACAACACCGCCAGTAGTTGAATTATTCAACTTAACAATTGCACATATGAATGATACGCATTCTAATTTTGACCCTGTGAAATCTAGCTTTACAACGGGCACTGATGGGCAGCGTGTTTATAACGAATTCGGCGGCTACCCTCGTTTACTGCAGGCATCAAATAGTATTGCAGCGGCTTCTGTTGCGGCTGATCAGTCTATGTTGCTACTGCACGGTGGTGACGCATGGCAAGGTACGGTTTATTTTAGTTTGAATAAAGGTGCCGCTAATGCAGATCTGCTTTCTCAAATGAATATTGATGCGATGGCGATGGGGAACCATGAGTTTGATTTAAGTACAACTGAACTTGCCGCTTTTGTTGATCAAGTGAATTTCCCTCTATTAGCCGCTAATATCGATGCGAGTGCCGATTCAGCTTTAAGCGGTTCAACTAATCTAAAAGCATATCAACTATTTGCATTCGATGGTGCTAAAAAACGTCCTATCGATGATGTTGCAAGTGCGGTAAAAGGTGAGATGATCGTAGCGGTTATCGGTATCGCACTAGAAGGTATGCCTACCATAGCTGAAGGTGTTGGAGACGTTACATTCGCGAATGAAATTGAATCAGCTCAAAAAATAGTTGATACATTAACCGCGGAAGGCGTTAATAAAATCGTGATGCTAACGCATATCGGAACAGAGCGTGACGTACTACTTGCAAAAGGCACGACTGGAATTGATGTTATTGTAGGTGGGCATTCACATACTTTATTAGGCGATTTCACTGACTTAGGCCAAGGAGATAATGGTACGTATGCTCAGTTAATCACTCAAAAAGATGGTAAAAGTAAAACTTGTATCGTTCAGGCGGGGCAATATGCACAAGCAATTGGTCAAGCTGAAGTTACATTTAATAAAGCAGGTGAATTAATTACTTGTAAAGGTAACAACACTTTATTGTCAAGTGATACCTTTTATAGTAAAGAACGACGTGATTTTGCAGATAAAGTCGAGAACCATGATGAAATTGTTTCCTTTATAGAAGGTAATAAACAGATTGAAATCGTTGAACAAGACGCGTCTTTACGTGCGCATATTGATGCAACGTACAAACCTGGTTATGACGCCGCGTTTGGTGAAGTGATTGGTAAAGTAAATGAAACAATTATTCACGAACGCCGCCCAGGTGATAAAGGTACAGATGAGCATGGTTCAGATGTAGCGCCTATCATTGGTCAGGCCTTTATTAACTGGGCTAACGACGCGGAAGTTACTGCGGTAACAGGTTTGACAGCTCAAGTTTCTTTTGTTCCGGCTGGTGGTGTTCGTACTAATATTACAGCCGGTAATATGAAAGAAGGCAACGTGGCGCTTGAAATGCTGCCGTTTAATACTTATATGTCAGTGCTGACCTTAACGGGGGCGCAGATTAAAGATGTTTTAGAAACGACTATTATCCCAACTCTTAAACGTGATGCGCACGCAGGAAAATTCCCGTATGTGGGTGGTATGCGTTATACCTTCACTGAAACTGAAAAAGAAGTCGAAGGTAGTATTACGAATCTTGAAGTTAATACCGGTACAGAAGACACTCCTGTATGGGTCACAATGGAAGATGCGACTAACTATGTTGTCGTGTTGGGTAACTATAACGCTAAAGGCCGTGACGGCTGGGAAGCAATTGCTAAAGCGCAGGAAGTATCAACCGACCGTGTTGATGTCGTTATTGAAGGTGGTGTTTATAAAGGTTACCCAGTAGATAAACTAACCTTTAACACTAGCAAGAAGAAATATACTCCTTTATATGAAAATGGAGACACTTTCATCGATTGTAAAGCTACAGGTGTTCGCTGTAATACCGATGCTCAAGCATTTATCGATTACACAAAAAGCAAAGGTACCATTGCACCAATCGCTTATGAAACTACTACGATGGAATACGCTGACTAATTAGTTATTCTTAGTGTAGTAAAGGCGTATCCATTTTGAGCCTGACACATTAAATGTAGCAACTAGCTTAAAAGGTAACCTTCGGGTTACCTTTTTTATTGCTCAAGAAAAATATATTCTTAGAATAAAAAAATGTAGAACATCCACTTTTTAATCCAAACAAAATCAATAAGTTAAATACTTCACCTCATTTTTATCCCGTTTTTCTGCGCGTTATAATACTCGCCAATCACCATGATAAACATTAAAACTGTCTGTTTTGATAAAACCGATTAAGGTGACATTGAATTTTTTAGCGGCGCTAATAGCCAGCGCGGAAGGAGCGCCAACGGCAGCTATTATATGGATATTAGCCATGATCGCTTTTTGCACTAATTCAAAACTAATACGCCCACTCAGCACCAATATTGTTTCTGCGTTGCAGGTTTTCGTTAAACAGTTCAAGCCAATCACTTTATCAACGGCATTATGCCGTCCGATATCTTCAGCGGTGGCAATAAACTGATCCACACAATATAAACCAGCAGCATGTGAACCACCCGTTTGCGAGAAAGTCGTTTGAAACGCTCGTAACTGCTCCGGTAGCGTGTAAATATGTTGGCTATTAATTGTTATTTTACTTTCTGTCGCCGTGGCGGGCACTTTGAGTTGCAGTGCGTTTAACGAGGTTTTACCACAAATACCACAACTTGAATGACTGGTAAATTGGCGTTCAATCGTTCGCCAATTGGGTTGCACATGCTTTGCTAACACCACACAGACCGCATTGCCTTTATGTTGTTGCCGATCAAATTCACACTCTTTAATATCCTCTTTTTTGTTTATAATACCTTCACACAATAAAAAACCATGTACTAATTCACAATCATGACCTGGGGTGCGCATGGTAATAGAAAGTATTTTTGTTTGGTATTGATCACTTGATAAGTCGTAATAAGACAAGCTAATTTGTAGTGGCTCTTCTACCGCAATAACATCCTCTTTAAGTTTCTTCTGCCATTGCTCTGTTTGTTGGAGTTCTGTTGACTTGCGTTGATAGTGCTGCTTAGCCATCACCTTTACTGCGAGGGGATTATCAATCTTTTTTCTGTAGTGCATTGATTACTCTTATTACTAAAATGTGATTGGAAGTGTTGCTTTAGCTGTGCCCGTTGTAAACTGACAAAACTAAAGTTTCACTTCCATCAAAGTACGAAATTACTCAGCTAATGATGCGACTGGCTCCTCAATAGAAGCGTTGAAAAAATCTTTCTGTTTTTCTATCTGCTCATTTCGAGAAATCTGCCAGTCAGACAAAGTATCAGTGGCTGCGATTTTAACCGCTGTCACCTTAAACTCAGGACATTTAGTTACTTTATCTTTGTCCCATCCCTGTATCGCATTGATAGCGGTAGCAGGATGATGGAAGGTCGTAAACAGCGTGCCTATTTTCACTTTCTTAGAAAGACGAACTTCAATTGAGATAGCATTGGTTCGACTTGTTAAGCTCACAAGATCACCCGTTTTCAAAGCCAGTGGCTGTGCATCACTCGGATGAATTAATAACTCATCTTTATCATGCCATTCACTATTTTTGGTTCTACGTGTTTGTGTACCTACATTGTAATGCACCAAAACACGACCGGTAATTAATGTGAAAGGGAAATCGATATCTGCCGCTGAACTTGTTTCCTGATAATCACATATTTGCAGCGCACCACCGCCCTCTCTGATAATTTTATCTTGATGTAAAATCGGAGAACCATTTGGATTGGCTTTATTACAAGGCCATTGTACGCCACCTAATTGATCTATTTTATCGTAGCTAACCTCACTAATATCACTCCATAGCCCTTTCATCTCATCCAAAATTTCTTCTGAATGGTTATAGTGCATGTCAAAACCCATCGCGTTTGCGACTTTAGAGATCGTTTCCCATTCTTGCAGTGCAACTTTAGGTTTTAAGACTTTTCTGACACGATTAAGTCTTCTTTCTGCATTAATAAATATTCCATCTTTCTCTAAGAAAGAACACCCCGGTAGAAATACATGCGCAAAAGCAGAAGTTTCATTTAAAAACAGATCCAGTTGCACAACAAAATCCATTTTAGATAACGCTTTGGCAATACGCGGTAAATCTGGCTCAGATTGCATGATCTCTTCACCTTGAATGAAGAAGCCTTTAAACTTATCTTGCAGTGCACTATCAATCATCTCAGGCATTTTTAGGCCCATTTTAGTGCTCTGCTTAACACCCCATGCTTTGCTATATTTATCTGCAACTTCTTGGCTTGTCACATCTTCATAACCCAGTGTGCTATGAGGGTAAGCACCTACATCACACGCCCCTTGTACGTTATTTTGACCACGTAGTGGATTTACACCAGCGCCATTTCGCCCTAAATTTCCCGTTAACATCGCAAGATTAGCCAGTGTCATGACACCATCAGAGCCTTGCGCATGCTCAGTAACACCTAAGCCGTAAAAGATGGAGCTTCTATCGCTTGAAGCATAAATATTGGCTGCTTTAACAATTTCGTAGCTTGTCACACCAGCAATTTTTGCAACGTATTCTGGGCTGTGTTGTTCCTGCTTAATAAAGTCCATATATTTTTGAACCAGAGTGTTGTCCAACTGTTCTTTAATATACTTCTTATTAAGCAGATTTTGAGTGACTAAAACATGTGCAATCGAGTTTAATACCGCCACGTTGGTCCCTGGGTTTATTTGCAGATGCACATCGGCTTTAATAAGTGGTGAGTTAACTAACTCTGTTTCCATTGGGTCAATGACAATTGTTTTTACGCTATTTACACGCATACGTTTTTTCAAACGCGCACCAACAACTGGGTGTGCATTGGTTGGATTCGCACCAACAATTAAAAATACATCAACATGTTCAATACTATCAAAGTCTTGCGTACCTGAACTGGTACCCAGTGTTTGCTCTAAGCCGTAACCCGTCGGTGAATGGCAACGTCTTGCACAGTTATCGATATTATTATTGCCAAATGCCGTTCTATTCAATTTTTGAAGTACATAGACCTCTTCAATGGTGCAACGAGAAGAAGCCAATGAACCCAATGCCTCATTGCCATATTGCTCTTTGATTTTATTAAAACCTTTGGCAATAAAATCAAATGCTTCATCAAAACTCACCTTTTTCCAAGGTGAGTTAATACTTTCACGTATTAATGGCTCGGTGATCCTCTCTTTATGGGAAACGTAATCGTAAGCAAAACGCCCTTTCACACAGAGATGATTTTTATTTGAAGGTGTATTGCCATTCGGCCTAATTCTAACCACCTCATCCATTTTAGTTTCAACAATTAACCCACAGCCAACACCACAATAAGCACAGGTCGTAGCAACCTGTTTTGTCGGTAGCCCCATCTTAACCATGCTTTTTTCATTTAATGAAGCAGTAGGACAAACTTCAACGCATTTACCACATGAAACACAGATAGAGTTTTTAAAGTCAAACAAGCCAGGACAAACTTCTGAATGAAGCCCCCTGCCTTTAACGGTTAATGCAAAGGTACCTTGTGTTTCGATACACACCCTGACACATTTATAACAGCTAATACATTTGCTGCTTTCATAGTCAAAATAGGGTGCTGATTTATCAATAACAGGTTTATGCGGCTTGCGTTTCTCCACTAAAAAGCGAGATCCTCTCACGCCATGTTCCGCACATAACGTCTGTAAGTCACAATCACCATTGGCAGAGCACACCAAACATTCCAGCGGATGCTCTGATATATACAGATCCAGTAAATTTTTTCTAAGCTTAAACAGCTCTTTACTCTCCGTTGTAATAACCTGTCCCTCTGCAACAATTGCAGTACAAGACGTCGTAATTCTTGCCCCTTCAATTTCAACAATACATAAACGACAGCCACCAATCGGTTTCAGGCTATCGGTTGCACAGAGTCTTGGGATATTAATACCCACCTTTAAAGCAGCGCGCATCACAGACTCACCTTCATAGGCGGTCACGGTTTGGTCATCAATGGTTAAGGTGATCTCTTTTCTAGACTCAACCGCTGGCGTGCCATAATCACATTTAACATTAATTGCATTGGTTAGCTGCATCATTATCTTCTCACATATTTGTTGTAACGATCTTCAAACTCATTGGCAAAGTTTTTAATAGACTCTACAGCGGGCGTGCCGTAAT
>NZ_ATUO01000065.1 GCF_000420245.1 Psychromonas hadalis ATCC BAA-638
ATGATATAAAATCTGTTGCGGGGTATATTCGCCAACATTGGTCAATAGAAAATAGCCAACACTGGGTATTAGATGTCACTTTCAGAGAAGATGAATGTCAAACCTATGCTGATGATGGCGCTCGAAATTTATGTACTTTTAGGAGGGCTTTACTGGGGCTTGTAAAAGATAATTCTTTCAAAGATAGTGTTGCAGGTAAGATGCAACGAGCTTGTTGGGATCAGGATTTTAGGGCTGAAGTCCTTTTTGGATGAAATTCATACAAAGCGTAATCCGCCCCTGGTGATGAACCCTAATTGGGTTCAAAAATCTGTGTCATTTAAGTAAAATAGACTAAAAAAGGAATGACACATGACAAATAAATTTAACTTTAATGATGCAGTTAAATATCGTCTAGGGTGTAAAACCTCTCCAAAAGGAGTCTGGCGACATATCAGTTGGAAAGAGGATGTAACGGTACATCCTCGCTGTATAAGTACCCTCAATTTTCAAATAAATAGTAACGACAAAACTATTACAGAGCGAATATTAATCCACTAAAAATCAGTCCACAGCCGATTAACCGAGTAAGATAAATTTTCTCTTTTAAAAAGATAACAGCAAATAATAAACCAAAAATAATGCTTACCTGCCTCAACGCAACCACCAAACTTACATTGTCAGTTAATAGCATGGCATAAAGCACTAAGCCATAAGTACTTGCCATGATTAATCCCGTTATAAATGCACTACACTTCATATCCCACGCTTGCTTAAACTGGTAGCTCTGGCGAGTGACTAAAAAACCTAAAGCAAAGGGTAATGTTGTCGCCCAAAATTGCATGCCAAGATAAAAAAGAGCAATAAGTGGAGGTTGATGAATATTTTTTAAGGAGAAAAATAGTTCCGCCAGCGCAAGTTTATCAACAATTGAATATCCAGTAGTACCAATGGCTGCAATTATTGCCCATGCAATACCAATATGACTCCCGGGTGACAACTTAAATTGTCGTAAGCTGGTCAGTGGCACAAGCAAGCAACCACTAGTAATCAGTAAAAATCCTAACCATTGCATTGGCATAACTACCTGACCTAATAATAATACCAGTCCACCGACCATCATAACGGGTATGGCTCTGGCCATCGGATACACGACTCCAACATCTGCATTTTGATAAGCAAACCCTAATGCAACTAAATAGATAATTTGAAAAATACCACTAATAAAGAGTAAGTACCAAAATTGAATAGAAAATACTTGTGGGCCAGCAGAAAAGTAAAACCATAACAAAAAAGGCGATAACAAAAATGCCATCAAAAAGGTAGTCATAAAGAAAAAAGCTTGCACCGAACCTTTATTTGCTTTACCAATAATATTCCAACTTGCATGCAACAATGCCGAAATTACAACCAACACAACAGCCCAAATAGACATTTAATCCACGCTTAAACCTTTAGAAGATAATTTAATCAATACTGCTTAACACATATTGAAAAACATAGAGAAATCAAGCCTCTTGTGACACTAATTCTGCTACAGATTCAATGCACAGTGCATCATGTCGCCAATACTCTAAATCACAATCAATTAAACGTCCCTTCTGATCATAATTAGTACGTTCAATCAGCATTGCAGGACTGCCCGACGTTGCACGCAAGGCCAACGCGACCTCCCCAGAAAGTGAGGTAGTACTGATCCGATAATAAGTAGTCTGATAACAAAGTGAATAATGTTTTTTATAAGCAACTGTCAGTGATTGGGTAAAATCAAAATCAAGCAGTTTGGCAAAGTAATCTGCTTTTATATAATTAACAACATATACAACAGGACGCTTTTCGAGATAACGGACTCGAGTTATATGGTATATATTCGTCAACATAGGCACCTGCAATAATTTAGCAGTTTTTTTAGTTGCTAATATTTGTTTCGCCTGTAACAGCTCAGTAAATGCTATGCGTCCCTGTTGCTTGGCCATGTCAGCAAAGTTAAGTGTTAAGCGCGGATCATAACGTAATGGCTCAGGGCAAATAAACCAACCACGCCTATCTTCACAATATATACGCGCTTCTGACTCTAACGCACGAAGTGCCTCGCGTAATGTCACGCGCGTGGTTAAAAACGCTTCTGCTAACTTACGCTCAGAGGGCAACTTTTGCCTTGCAACAAACAATCCAGATTCTATTTGTTCGATCAATTCTTCTTTAATTCTAAGATATTGCACAGAAATTCCTCTTTAACGCTTACGCCATGCTTGCGTTGAATTGTCAAATAATTTATCCAGTAATAAATGCATCAGTTTGGCTAGCATTGCAGCTAACATTATCATTACTGCCATCGCGGCAGCCGATCCTGTTTGCCCCGCATCATCCATATTTAAAACCGAAACCGACGCAGGAATGGTATCTGTTGAATATAAAAAGACAACTGCAGAGGTCGTAGTTAAGGCATTAATAAACAAATAGGCAGCAATATCAAACACCGCAGGTAAACACACTGGCAAAGTGACTTTCCAAAACAATTTATATTGCGGTAATTTAATGGATGCTGCACTGGCTTCTAATTCAACGGGTAATTGCTTGAGTGCGGCCACTGCCGTCATATGCGCCACAGTATAATAATGGACAATGGTATTTAGCACTAATAACAACATCGAACCATATAGTACATTCAAAGGATTATTAACATCGTTAAAAAAGAAAATATAGCCCAAACCTAATACCATGCCAGGAACTGCCATCGGTAATACACTTAACATTTGTAAAAAACGACGCAAGCGGATAAATGATCGCCCTTTTTCTATGCTATAAGCACCAATAAAAATCAACACGGTACCTAATAATGCAGTCCAACTCGCTAATTGTATTGAGTTCCAAAATGGACTCCAACCGTAAGTACTTATCTCTGCGAAGTTATAATTATTAAAAGATAATGCTTTATTCCATGGCCAGAACGTAACTAATGAACCATAGATAGCCATGCCTAAAACGACTAATATAACCGTTGAAATAAGCAGACAATAAACAAAACAAAGTCCATCACGCAGAGGTTGTGGCGCAGGATGATATGGCACAGAACGACTATCAAAAAGGTTTTGCTGTTTTTTCTGTACCCAACGATCTACTATAAATGCGAACAATGCAGGCAGTAATAACAATAAACTGGTCACAGCGGCCATCGAAAAGTTTTGTTGGCCAACAACCTGTTTAAAAATATCAGTCGCTAATACGTTATAACTACCACCAATTACCTTCGCGACACCAAAGTCACAAACGACTAAAGTAAAAATAACAATTAAAGTGCTAATTAAACCGTATTTAGCGGCCGGTAAAGTGATCACAAAAAATGTTTTAAAAGAACTGATTTTTAATGCTTTAGCACTCTCGTAAAGACGGGCATCTGAGGTGCGTAGCGAGGTCGATAAAATCATTAAGGCATGCGGAAAAGTCCAGAATATAAGCCCTAAAGTGATGCCAATAAAACCATAAATTGAATTTCCTAATAATATTTCGGTGGCAACACCCTGTTTACCAAAAAGATAAATAAGACTAATCGCAGGTAACAATGAGGGTGCTAAAATGGGTGCCATGCCTAATACTCTAAAGACACCTTTAGCTGGCATGCAAGAGCGAGTAAGTGCGTAGGCATAAAAGAATGCTAAGGATCCAACCACCAGCATCACCACAATACCAAGGGTAAACGTGTTTTTTAATGAATACCACACTGCGTTAGATGAAAAATATTCAGTAAAATTAGCAAGACCAACAAAGTCATCATCACTATTAAGCACACTACTACGTAACATCTCCCACAAAGGGCCTACAACAAACAGCAATAAAAAAAATGTAACGATCGCAAGGCTAATAAATAGAATCAATTGTTCATGGCTAATTTTATTAAAATAACTACCTACTGTTTTATTCAACATATTTTTAAGTTTATTAATTTGGGTAATATTCATAATAGAGCCTTAAGTTGCTACGACAGATTTAAGCATTATCTTTTCTGAGGGATAAGCATTTATATGGGTAATATCCATCGCTAAATATCGTGTTTGTTGCACCATTAAATTTAACTTTCTTGCTTCACGAATCGGTACATTGACATAAATGCTGTGTGCCGATAGATCACCCCATAATTTGCATTCAACTTGGCAGTACGCACCCTGAAATTCTATAAATTCAATATTAACTGAGATGGTTTCTTTGCCTTTTTCACAAAAATATAAACTCTCTGGGCGAATAGCTAAATCTACGATACAACCTGAAATTGCTAAGTCTTGTAGTTGCTCAGGTACCGTTAATAAGTCTTCACCGATACGCATTAAGTGTTGGTTAATCATTGACACAGAAATAAAATTAGTCGTGCCTACAAAGTCTGCAACAAAACGACTTGCTGGCTTTTCATAGATTTCCTGAGGTGTACCAATTTGTTCAATCACACCATTATTCATCACCACAATACGATCTGCCATTGCAAGTGCTTCTTCTTGATCATGTGTCACCATCACAGTGGTGATGCCAAGCTTACGCTGTAATTGACAAATTTCTTCACGCAGATGGCTACGTACCTTTGCATCGAGAGCTGAAAGTGGCTCATCTAATAGCAATAACCCAGGTGATAACGCTAATGCTCGCGCCAAGGCAACACGCTGTTGTTGGCCACCTGATAACTTGTTTGGGTATTTATTCGCTTCACTTAGTAGGCCAACTATCTCTAACCATTTATCAACTAAGTTGATGCATTCAATATTAGTGAAACCTTTATTTTGCAACCCAATGGCAATATTGTCACGCACCGATAAATTAGGGAATAATGCATAGGATTGAAACACGATACCAAAATCACGTTTCTCTGGTGGTAAATGTGTTGTTTCAACACCAGCTTGAAAAATACACCCAGAAGTCACTGGCTCTAAACCTGCAATACTACGTAATAAAGTGGTTTTTCCACAGCCTGAAGGCCCTAAAAAACAAACAAACTCCCCCTGTTTGATGCTTAGAGATATTTGTTGTAACGCAGTAAATTGACCAAACTGTTTGACAACATTTTCAAGACGGAGATATGTTTGCATAATAAAAACCTAACCTGAGAAAAATAGAAGATTAAAAAGGCATAGCAATTGTTACTTAAATAACTGATGGTAAATAACAATGTAGATGAAAAAAGGTAAAGAATTATCTTCTTTACCTTATAATAAGTTAACTTTTTGGTTCTGATTTACTATCAAATTTTTGAGACCATGTTTTTAGCACAGAAGCTCGTTCATCTCCCATGCGTGCAAAGTCCATTTTTGCCATGGCACTTTTAATATTTGGAAAGTTTTTTGTGGTTGCAGTCACCTCTTTATGGGCAACTACTGGGTACATTTCGATATATAGCTTATTGGCATTTTTTGAAATAGACCAGTCAACAACACGTTTGGCCGCATCACTCTCTTTAACTAAACCTACTGCTTCTGATTCCCAGCCAATACCATTAGGTATGATAACCGTTAATGGCGCGCCTTGAGTTTTTAACTTAGCACCGCGACTAGCCGTAGAAATGCCGATCGCGACTTCACCCATTCCTGCTTGAACACAGGGTTTAGATCCCGAATGGGTATAGTGGGCAATGTTATTATCTAATTTTTGCATGTAACTCCACGCTTGTTGCTCACCCATATTTTGTAACCATGCCGATACCTGCATATAACCAGTGCCAGAAGAAGCAGGGTTTGGCATGGCAATATGGCCTTTATAAATTGGTTTTATCAAGTCATTCCATGACGTAGGCTTAGGTAAATTCAACTGTTTCGCAACAATATCGTTAAAACAAATTGCATTAAAAAAGGCATCATTACCAAACCAAGCTTGATTAGATTGAGGATCATTTAATGAATTATCTAAAGCTGCTAAGTTCTTTGGTGTGTAGATTTTTAAGATACCTTCATTCTTTAATAACGCCATAGAAGATCCCGCTAATCCCCAAACAACTTCCGCACGAGGGTTATTTTTTTCTGCTAATAATTTAGCCGTCATAATACCCGTTGAGTCACGTACCCATTTAATAACAATATCTGGATTCTCTTGTTCAAATGCATTTTTGTACTTAGCTAAAACATCTGTTTCAAATGCGGTATAAACCGTTACTTGTTGTACTGCATAGCCACTTGTTGCACATAATGTAAGTACCGTTGCGATTGCTGTTTTCATAAACCGAGTTTTCATCTTTATCTCCATTTAACAATGATTTTTGGTCTGTACCAGTTGTACGAGGCAAAACATTACAGAGGGTTTGTGACAACAATATTACTGATTTAAGACAATTTTAAATTATTTGATGCTGTAGTGGTTAACAATGATTCTCGAATATTAAACTTTTGTGACATCTACCCTTTGGCTATTTACCTATCTAATTTTAGTCTTTAAAGTAAATAGTAATTCTGGTCTACACCAAGCGAAAGAGAGCAAACATGAAAAATGATTATTTATTACTGACACCGGGCCCTTTATCAACATCACCAACGGTACGCCAAGCAATGCTTAATGATTGGTGTACTTGGGATGATCAATACAATAAAGAGATTGTCGACGTTATTCGCCATAAGCTGGTCAACTTAGCGACTCAACATGACAATTACACCTGTGTATTAATGCAAGGTTCTGGCACAGCCAGTGTGGAAGCAACCATTGGTAGTGCCTTGAGTGATCAGGATAAATTATTGGTCATTGATAATGGCGCCTATGGTGCTCGCATGGCAGAAATTGCACAATATTTGAAAATCAGTTGCACCACGATGCAACAAAAAGAAACCGAAGAAGTTGATTTACAGAAATTTGAAGACCTTCTCGCCAGTGATAAAAGCATTACCCATGTGGCGATGGTGCACTGTGAAACCACCACGGGTATGTTAAACCCTCTCGAGAAATTTTGTAAAATAGCAAAAGCGTATAACAAGGTAGTGATCGTTGATGCGATGTCTAGTTTTGGTGGCATTGAAATGGATATTGGTGAGTTAGATATCGACTTTATGATCAGCTCTGCGAATAAATGTATTCAAGGAGTACCTGGATTTGGTTTTGTTATTGCCAAAGAATCAGCAATGCAACAATGCCAAGGTCAGGCACGTTCGCTCAGTTTAGACTTATATGCGCAATGGTTATGCATGCAAGAAAATAACGGGAAATGGCGTTTTACTTCACCAACACATACGGTACGTGCTTTTTATCAGGCACTACAGGAGTTAGAGGAAGAGGGAGGCATTGATCAACGTCAGCATCGTTATAAAAGCAACCAACTAACCTTAGTAAAAGGTATGCGTGAATTAGGTTTTAAAACGCTTTTACCCGATAGCCAGCACTCCCCGATTATCACCTCATTTTATTCACCTGACACCGCAGACTATCAGTTTAAACGTTTTTATGATCAGTTGAAAGAAGCAGGGTTTGTTATCTACCCTGGTAAAGTAAGTGATGCCGATTGTTTTAGAATTGGCAATATAGGAGAAGTTTATCCCAATGATATTAATCGCTTAATTACAGCCATTAAAAGCGTGATGTATTGGAAAAAGTAGCATGAATTTTGAAGTGATTGATAACCTACGAGCATCGATATGAATGGCCGTTGAGTTCGTCCGCTCCCAACCACTTAAAAAATAACTGCAATGAAACAGAAGCACTGTTATATGAATGTTTATCATCAATTATAACCTTAAATAGCCCTTAATATTTTCGAACAAGTAATGACTAAAATCAGAAAGGAATTTAACTATGACTAATAATATAGCTACTAATATTAACAACAATTTAGAAATACAAACCTCATCGCCTGTTGAGGCAATTATCTTTGACTGGGCAGGAACGATAGTTGATTTTGGTTCTTTTGCACCAACCACTATTTTTGTCGAAGCCTTTAAAAAAGAATACGACTTTTCTATTTCGCTGGCAGAAGCACGTGTGCCAATGGGGTTGGGTAAATGGGACCATATTCAAGCGGTTGGCAAACTAGAAGAGGTGGCACAGCGTTGGTTAACACAATTTGGAAAGCCCATGGACGATACAGATATAGACCAGATCTATCATCGTTTTATTCCGTTACAAAAAGCCAAAGTCGTTGACCACTCCCAGCCTATTTTAAATGCAGTTAATATCGTTAATAATTTTAAACGTCAAGGTATTAAGATTGGATCATGCACTGGTTACCCACGTGCAGTAATGGATATATTAATCCCTGCCGTCGCAAAGCATGGCTATCAACCCGATTGTATAGTAGCAACTGATGATTTAAAACACGGCGGTCGCCCAGCACCTTACATGGTACTTAAAAATGTGATCGATTTAGGGGTGAGCAGCGTAGCAAACTGTATTAAAGTGGATGACTCGACACCGGGTATCTATGAAGGACATAATGCAGGCATGTGGACAGTCGCACTATTACTTTCAGGCAATGAAGCAGGGTTGACCGCCGAACAATACCAACAAGCTGATGAAAAAACGCTGAGCACAGCACGTCAAAAAGCAACGCAAGTGATGGAGAAGTCTAAACCTCATTATATGATTGATACAATTAACGATTTACCAGCAGTGTTAATTGATATTGAAAAACGATTAATATCTGGTGAACGTCCTTAAATTGACACTACCCCCCCTATCACGAGTCGATAATCTGCAATGACAAATATCAGTGCAGGTTATCATTATTAACCTGAACAAATCATGTACATGATTCCATTGCCACCTGGATAAAATCGCGGATCCCAGGTAAGCCCCTGCGGTTTTTTATCCATACTACATGCTCAATCACTTTATCCGTTGCTTCAATAATCGGCAATATAACAAACCGTGGATTAGGACGAATATCCTGCTCAAGTGAAAAACCTATCCCCAAACCATGACAAACAGCTTCCAACATGTCTAGTCTGTTATCCACGACAACATTACTACAAACATTCTGTTGATGACGCCCAAACACGTTTTCTAGTAATTGCTGAGTACACGCTTCGGGCTTATAGACGATCAGGGCTTCCATGGCCAATTCTCTAACCAATAAAGCACTTTTTCCCGCCAAATAATGATCTGGATGCAGGATGGCAACCAAACGATGAGAGGAAAATGCAAAGCGAGATAATTCGCAATGCTCATCCATAAGTGGGAATAAACCGATATCTACCGCCCTATCTAACACTAACTCTCGACACTCCGAAGTGGTAACAGATTTAATTTTTACTGTCACCAGAGGAAAACGGCGACTAAACTCTGCAATCAGTGGCATGAAAACAACTGATGAGGCATTAGCCACTTTTAATGTCATTTTCCCTGGCGATATCCTCGGATTAGAAAGCGCCTCTATCGCAGTCGCTAAATCATGATATTGCTGGGTAATCAGATACAACCGCTTACCTAGCTCAGTTACCCGAACACCTTTACTAAATCGTTCCAATAAAGGCCCACTAAAGCGAGATTCCAGCTTACGAATCTGTGCCGTAATAGCTGGTTGACTAACCGATAATAATTCAGCGGCCCGAGTAAAACTCCCAGTTTGAAATGTCGCATTAAACGCTCGAATTTCCGCCATCGAATAATTCATAACAGCCCTCCTAAGATAAAAAACATTAACACTCTACAGGGCGTGTTAATCTTTACTGTATAAGTTAAATATCCACCTTCTTAGAAGGTGGCTTTGCTTTTTACCCCTTAGAAGGGGGCTGTGGTTTGCCTTCATAGAAGGCAAACTTTGCTGTCCCATTATATCTAAATTATTAAAATTTTAATTCATGTTGCTTTTCTTGATACTTTACATACTTTCAGCATCAACTCCAACTGTGTCTACACAATATCCCTTCGCCCCAAAATGGTTACCCCAATATGGCTTTTTCTTTAAGTATGGGAATGGCTTAAAGACCCTTATTGCAGTCCGCCCTTTTACTGCTCCAAGAACTTCTGAAATAGATCTTTTCGGGGAGACTTTTACCAATAAGTGTACATGATCTGGCTGTACGTTTAGCTCTACAATTATACAATCTAATCTTCCGCAATATATTTGAATACAACGATAGACCTCATTGGCAACTGCTCCTGTTAAAATTCGATACCTATATTTAGGAACCCAAACTATATGACATTGGCAGTGCCAGATCACATGTGATAACTTCTCAAATCTACTCAGGCTATTTCTCCTTTTTGTTGTGGGGACAACTAAATAGATTAATAGCATGAGTAGAAGCTACAGGCATAGCCTCTAGCTGCTGACCACGCCCACAGGACGTGGTTTTAATGATTTAATAAATCACTATCGTCCTCCTTATCAGCATCACTGTGTATGCTTTACCATACTATTTAAAAAATAATACTCAAAAGATCAACACACCCTAGGCACTATGTTTTAGAACGGTGGCACCTTGCACAGATTTGCCAGGAGTGGTTAATAGCGGGATAGATGAAATCAGTTTTTGGGTATAGGCTTGTTGTGGATCGAGAAAAATTTGACGAACGGATCCCTGCTCAACTATTTCCCCCTGTTTCATCACACACACCCAATCACAAAGATTAGCGATCACACTTAGATCATGAGAGATAAATAAAATAGTCAGACCCAACTCCTCTTTTAATTCTTTTAACAGCTTCAAAATCTCATCTTGAATCGATACATCCAGCGCAGCCACCGCTTCATCCGCCACAATAAATTGGGGATCACACACCAGTGCACGAGCAATACTGATACGCTGACGCTGACCGCCGGAAAAAGCATGGGGAAAACGACGTAGATGCTCTACTTCAATATGGCAACGTTTGGCAACTTCGATAACCCGTCGATCTGTCTCTTCACGATTTTTGGTCAGTTTCATCGCTTCTAATGGCTCTGCAATAATATCGCGTACCGTCATGCGAGGATTTAGCGAACTATAAGGATCCTGAAATACCAATTGTGCTGTACGCGCAAGTCGCTTGCGTTTGATCGCTTTACCGGCACCAAACTTCACTTTCTTTTTGGTATGGTGATATTCGACAGTGCCAGAGCTAATGGGTGCAGCCCCTAACATCGCTTTACCTAGGGAGGTTTTACCTGAGCCACTTTCACCCACTAAGCCGATAATTTGCCCTTTTGGCAGATCCAAGCTGATATTGTTCACTGCTTTAAATAATTCAGTTTTACGTCCACTGACAGATATCGGATAGCTGATCGATAGGTTTGTGATTGATAATAACGGTTCTGGGGTATGCGTTGGTGCTTCTGGTAAATTATCAAGATGTGGTAACGCATCCAGTAAACATTTGGTATAAGAATGTTTTGGCTGATATAACACTTGATCAGCCGATCCTACTTCAACCACCTTGCCACATTGCATTACGGTAACATTGTCTGCAATTTTTGAGACAACACCGAGATCATGAGTAATAAATAGCATCGCCATGCCGAACTGTTCTCGTAATTCCATCATCAGATCCAATACCTGCGCCTGAATAGTCACATCTAGCGCAGTGGTCGGTTCATCCGCAATCAGTAGCTTTGGTTTAGTCGACAACGCCATTGCGATCATCGCTCTTTGACGCATTCCACCAGACAGCTCAAAAACATACTGATCAAAACGTTTTTCAGGATCAACAATTCCCACCCGCTCGAACAACGCAATGCCCTCTCGTCGCGCTTGATCTTTGCTATATCCCAAATGAATCTGCATGGTTTGAATAATTTGATCGCTAATGCGGATCGCGGGCGCAAAACTAGCCATTGGCTCCTGAAATATCATTGATACCGCCCCTCCTCTCACCAAACGCAGATCACGTCCACGTAGCTTAAGGACATTAACCGCCTGATCTTGGTAGTTCAGCGTGATTTTACTTGCAGGCTGAATAATTGCATTATTAGGCGCCATACGCATAATACTTTTAGCCGTTATCGATTTTCCTGAGCCACTTCCTCCTACCAAGCCCATTACTTCTCCAGGACGGATGCTCAAACTCAGATTATCAACTGCGTGTACTATTCCTTCATCGGTATTAAAGTCGATACTCAAATCACGAATTTCAAGTAGATTTTTCCTGTTGCTATTATTGATTATCATCTTATTTTTTCTCCGAATAAGGGTCTGCAGCATCACGTAGCGCATCACCTACAAATACAAATGCCATGATCATGAACACAAAAACCAACAGGGGAAAGAATTGCCAAACCATATTTTGTTGAATATCTGGATCCTGCGCTTTTTGTAGCAGCACCCCAAGACTATTAACTGGCTCTGTTAGCCCTAATCCTAAAAAGCTGAGGCTCGTTTCCGCTAAAATGACATAGGGGAAATTGATCAGCGTATCGACGATGATATAGCTACTAAAACTAGGGATAAGATGACGCCAAATAATCCGCCATGTGCTTGAACCACAGAGTTGAGCTGCTAATATATAGTCTTGATTTCGTTCGGTCAGAATGTGTGTTCGCAAGCGCCGCGCGAGTGTTGCAAAATCCAGCGCACCAATGATAACGGCAATGGCAAAATAACGCTGTATAGGGGTAAGGTCAAACTGAGCTAATGCAACCGCACAGGCAAGATAAATCGGGATAGCCGGAATAACACGTACGGCTTCCGTAATACTCATCAGAACAGTGTCGATACGGCCACCGAAATAACCACTAATTCCGCCGACCAGCAACGATGTAAACAACTTCACCACTAACGCAACAATCGCAATACTGAGCGTCACCCAAATAGCATGCAACGTCCGGCTGAATATATCCTTACCATCCTCATCGGTGCCCATTAGGTGGATCTGTCCTTGATCTACACCAAATAGATGGCGATCCCAACGAATATCCAGATCCAGCTCTCCCACACTTAAATCGAGCAGACTATATTCCCAACCCTGCACAAAAAATTGAATATCACGACGTTCATTTTTATCCACATTAAATTTGTTCTGGCTAGATGAACTTAGCGCACCACTTGAAATAAAGGCATCAAGTGCATCCAAGCCTCCACTCATGAGTGTTTTTATATCAATTTTACTTTTTTCTTTTGTATAGGTGTAGCTAAATGGCCTTGCGGAGAAGCCGTTTTCATCCCAGAAATGCAAAACTTGAGGAGCACCACGGCGATAGTCAGCATCAGCGCCTCGAATAGTCGGGTCAATCGGTGAAAAGAACGGTGCAAAAAAACCCATAAAAACCAGAGTACCGAGTACCCATGCAGCAATCACCCCTGATTTTTTTTTCTTAAAACGCCCCTTAATTAGTGCGAGTTGTCCCGCTGTATAATAAGATTCATCATTCTTTTTTTGCTTCGATTTACGCCCAAAGCGAGCGAGTATTACACTCATCATCCATTCCCCAATACACTTTTACGCACTCGTGGATCGACCGCGGCCAGCACCACATCGGTAATAAAATTCATACTGATCACCACTAATGCAACCAAAAATAAAATCGCAGCAGCGAGTTCCTGATCACTCGTCATCGCGAGCGCCTCTATTAATAAGGCTGCTGAATCGGTTAAACCGATCACTATCGCAACGATAGGCAGATCATTGAATATGCGTTGAAAGTCAAAACCGATAGAGTTAAACAATGGGCTAATTGAATGACGTACCGGATACCCCACCCACAATGAAACGCCTTCAACTCCCCGAGCACGGGCAGCATCAACATAGAGTTTATTCGATTCATCGACCACGAGGGCACGCACTGTTTGTAACTGCAGTGCGGTAGCAGACCAACCAATAACAAAGATTGGTAACCAAATATGACTGAGAAAATCATACAGCTTTTCAACTTCAAAACCATTATTACCAAACCAAGGAACGTTACGCCACTGATCCGAGAATAGCCCTGTAGGCATGGGTTCTCCAGCAAAGACATAAAGTAGAATGATAGTCAGGGCGAGCAGGAAATTAGGCAATGCCAAGCCTAGATAACTGATTATGCGTAGTAGCAGATCCAATATTTTCTGTAGGCTCAGGAGTACCGTGCTAAACAATTTTTCCATTTTGCTATATTGTGGATTTTTTTCGACCCAAGGTTTATTAATAGTAAAAGCAGAAAAAATACCAAATGGCACCGCAATCAAGTAAGAAAATATTAATCCTGCGATACAGAACATAAAACTCACCCAGAACCGGTTTCCCAGTGCTAAATTTACCGTCTGACGCTTAGCGCAACTAAAGCCCAAATCCCCGCGTAAAGTCAGGTTAGTGATCCAACGACCCCAGCGTTCTGGCAACGACTTATCGAGGCCCATTCGCACCCGTTCAGCCTGAATATCTGCCTGCGTGATGATCTCTCCCTGGGTGTTTTTATAAGCAATGTATTTCTCTGCACAGTCACCTGGCATCACTTCCATTAGTGAAAATACAATGCCACTGACCAGAAGAAGTGTCATCAGCGCCAGTAGATAGCGCCTAAAAACATAATTAAAATATTGGCTTGCACGACCGCTCCACCAGAGCAGGCCGCCTATACTGAGGAGGATCCACAGCAACCAAGTATCAGCTAAAAACTGTATGAACATAATAGGGTTCCGTTACTCATGTATTTTCTTTTGGATGGTATAATTGATTAACAATAGTAAGAGAGGGACGAACCTCCCTCTCTTACTGACAGCAATTATGATTACCTAGTCAGATACCACTGAGATGGTAGGTATGGGTACATACGATAGAACTCGTAAGAAGAGGTCTTAGGTACTTCAAAATTGGCCAGTGCTTTACTGTGATAGATAGGAGAAACGGCTTTGACAGTCCCGATGATAAACAAGTCATCAACCACTCTCTTAGCAATCTCGAGCCCTACTTTGTCGGATTCCTCAGTACCTGCTTTGAGCGTGACAAAACGATCGGTTAATTTTTTCATTTCAGTTACCGTCTCTGGTGGTGCAACGCCTTCAGCACCTTTTGTTTGCAGGTGTTGAGACCAAAGCATTCCCGTGCGCAGGTCGAAGAAACTTCCGTATGGTGGTACCAATGTTTCAATATTACTGGCAATATTAACCAGTGGACGGCCCATTACCCAACTTAGCACACTCAGATCATTCGCTGTTTGAGAGTTACGGTATTCGTCTGATGTCACTTCCTTAATAGTGGTTTTAACCCCAACATCACTCCAGCTTTTAGCCACTATTTCAGCCACTTTAGAAGGTGTTCCCTGAGTCGCATACTGAATATTTAACTCAAATTTTTTCCCCGATGGCAGATCTCTCAGGCCATCACCATCTTGATCCGTCACACCCGCCTTATCCAATAATTCACCTGCCAGTTTTTGGTCGAATTGAATCCAGCTATTTTTTAGTTTGTTGGTGATAAATGGCGTCGTGTCTGCATCAAAACCAGTATATTGAATGGGAGTCCCAAGTCCAAAAAAAGCGATATCATTAATTTGACTGCGTTTTATTGCAACCGACATTGCACGACGGAAATTAATATTATTAAAAACCACACGTTTCTCTTCATTTTTATCAGTGAGGTTAAATGCAAAAGTAGATTGAGCGATGTTCGGGCGCAAATAGATCTCATAGTTACCCTTGTCTTTATTCTCCAAAAGAACAGGTGCCTGTGGCAGATTAATTGCTTGAGCTTTGTAATCTACCTCGCCAGAAATAAGCTTCGCAGTCTGTATATCCTCATCCCCGATATACACTTCATTGATCTCATTAATATAAGGCAACTGATTACCAGCGGTGTCTACCTGAAAGAAATAAGGGTTTGCCACTAAGTGACGACTTTCTAACGACTCTTCAACCACTATATGTGACTCAAGTGTTGGCATAATAGCGGTATAGCCGGCTTTAACCAGACGTTCAGACGCGGCTTTATCTTTCAATAATGGTGTTGGAATATCTTTCCAATCTGACTGACCGTAATAAAAGTTAACCAGTGCATAACCATTGTCAAAACCTAATGATTTAGCGAGCTTATCAGCCTCTTTATTAAACTCTGGGTGGAATTTTTCTAACAAGTGTTTAGGTAAGAATGGCTGTGCATAATCCTGCGCAAAGTTATCCAAAAAACCCGGAGCAGGTTTACTCATAGTGAACTGAACCGTAGTCTCATTGAGTGCTTTAACTTTGATAGCCTTACCCCCAGAAAGGAAGCGATCTTTTGGCTTCTCGATAATATTGCTATTCATTAATATATTGTTGTACCAGAAAACCACATCATTAGCGGTAAATGGAGCACCATCAGACCATTTATGGCCTTTACGAAGGTTCACTTTCAGTATTGTAAAGTCCGCATTCCATTGCCATGACTTTGCTACATTTGGCACAATAGTCGCAAGATCATCACTAAAACGAACTAAATTTACATGACGTATAGAGAGTAGATCAGAGGTACCCGATTCTGTTGCTTTAGAGATCCCCTTTAGCACACCACCATACTGGCCAATACTTTTATAAGGCGCAATAACCAGAGGCTCTAGTGGTAAACGTTGCATAAGAGGTAACAGTGTTGGATTACCTGCAATGCGGCTATTCAATTGACGCATCGCAGGATTTTCAGTGAAGCTCAGTGAGCAACTTTGTTGGCGCTCAAATTCATTTTTTTCAAATATGTGGGGATAGAGTCCACCCGCATCTGCTCCCGTAATTGCAGGGCATGCAGCGATTGCATTACCCGCCATGAGTAGCAGTGTACTGGCTATAAAAAGTTTAGACATGATTGAGCTCCTGTTGTGTGAATAATGAATCTGAGTTGGGTTAATATCAGTCGCTATAACATCTATGATAAAAAATTTAGACATGATTTTAATCCTGTGGTGTTAGAAGTGGATCGAAAATGGGAACCGCATCTTTCATTTTAGGTTCCAGAGCAGCACAGGCCAGTTACGTTGTACTGCAATCGCCAGTAGCTGATTGTCAGGGTTAGTGGCCACGGGGTTTTTTATCTGTTCAAGTAAAAGAAGGTCATTAATTGAATCGCTGTAAAATACAGCACCATCAATAGATACTTGTTGCTCGGCAAGCCAACTCTGTAGACGAATCACCTTACCTTCTCGGAAGGTCGGTACACCGGAAATTTCACTGCTATAGTAATTATTCTGCGTTTTCAGCTGAATCGCTAACACATCCGTTACACCAAGTTTTTTGGCAACCGCGTTAACAATAAACTCGCAGGTTGCAGATATAATGAGTCGTCGCTCCCCCTTTTTCTTATAATCAGCAAGCAGTTTGATCGCCTCCGGGTAGATACAGGGAACAATATATTGATCGACAAATCGTGGCATCAGTGCATCAATATCACTGATAGAAAGCGGACTTAGTGGGGCCATAAAAAAATGAATATAGTCACTCAACACTAATGTTTGTGCATCGTAACGTTCCATCATCAATGCATCTTGTTGCAGAAAATCAGCACTGGCGATCCCTTCTGCAACCATGAATTCACAAAACAGGCTACAACTATCTCCCGAGATCAGAGTCTCATCCAAATCAAAAATAGCAAGGCTCATTGATTTATGCCTTCAAGTAATAATGAAGTCGCAACAGGTTTGTTGTGATCATTTAGACCAAGTAATTCACACACGGTGCCACACAGTTCAAGCTGATGAGGCTTGGCATCCATATCATGAGAGAAACATTCCCCAATCACATAAAGCGGTACATCACGCTCTTCAGCTAGCGTACCGCCATGACTTTTATCTGTATTCATACCGTGATCAGCAGTGACTAGAATCTGGTAACCAGCATTCATCCATTGCAACAGGTATTCAGATAGATACACACCTGAATGGCGAACGGTATTGCGGTAGTGAGCGCTGTCTAGCCCCGCTTTATGACCAGCATCGTCAATATTCATTGAATGCACCAACAAAAAATCTGGATCGTGATGTCGGCGTAACCACTCGGCATCCAAATAAAGGTGACTGTCAGGATAAATATCGTGATGGTAGAAGATGCCATACTGAATTAGCTGATCAGGTGCGTTGGTAAAGCGATCCCGTGACGCATCATAGGGACAATTATTATACAACTCACTGACCCAGTGATACGCAGCAGCAGCGGTGCTCAACCCAGCTTGCCGTGCTAGACTAAACACACTATGCTGGTTAGAATTACGAATAATTTGGTTGTGAACAACGCCACTATGAAGCGGTGCAACCCCCGTCAGAATTGCCTCATACAACGGCCGAGACATAGAAGGCAACTCCGATTGCATCTTATACAACGTCGCCTTCCCTTGCTCAGTCAATCCTTGCAGAAACCCCATACACTGCTGTGCAGTTTCATATGCAAGACCATCCAATACCACCAATATCACTTTATTTGACATTTATTCTATCCACAACATCATTTGAACTCATGAAGCAGAATCTTACGCACGCAATATGAACACTAGATGAAAGATATAAGATATTTTTATGTCAAGATGACAGGAAAAGTTATTAGGCAAAGTTTTAGTTATGGGGATCTTCCCCTTTAAAATCTGAGAGAGGAGGTTTTTGGGGCTTATATTCAAATAGTAAATACATAACTTCAATAGGTAGAAAAAGTGGTCAGCTGAATATATGTAGTGAATCAGTGATACTGGCCTCTAATTTAGTGGTCAAATTGGCCATTTCTCTAAGGCGATGTATGGACTCCACAACCCTAGCAATTAGCCTAGAGTTACGGTAACTATAAAGGAGTCTATATCATGTTGAAATCTGCTATCTTTGGAATCGATTTAGCTAAAAATGTTATTCAGGTTTGCCAAATCAGTAAATATGGTGAATTAGTCAGCAATAAAGCAGTGAGTCGTCAAAAACTTAAAGAGATACTGGCAAAGGCAAAACCTGCTGTTGTTGCAATAGAGGGCTGTGGTAGTAGCCATTATTGGGGGCGATACGCAGAACACTTTAACCATGACGTTCGAATTATTAGCCCTAAAAAAGTAAAAGGTTTTCTTCAAGGCCATAAAACAGATGCTAATGATGCGTTAGCCATTGCAAATGCATCCTTACAAATAGGGTTGAAGTCGAGTAAACCGAAAAGTGAACAGCAACAAACGATGCAAACATTAGAAACAAGTCGTGTTTATTTGTCTCGTAGTATTACTTCTTTAAGTGACCATCTGCGTGCGATGCTTTACGAGTACGGTATTGTCAGCCCGATAGGCGTGAAAGGATTAACTAAAGTAGTGCAAGATACGCTCAATGAGGCTGATTCAATCCCAGAGTGTTTACGCTCAACCGTGAACCAGTTATGGGCGACAGACTTAACCTGAATTTGGGATAAGAATTAAAATAAATTGAACTAAGTGACTATTCCACGATCTGATCTTGTGACTATAAAAATTAGATGGAAAGAAGGAATATACATGGATAATTTAATTGATACATTTTGTAAAGTTGATGATTTTTGTAACGTATTTACTCCCGAATGGGAAGCGCGTTTAATAAGTAAGGGTGAGATTAAAAGACGAAGAGTTAAGCGAATGAGCAACTCTGAAATAATGACCATTATTATTAATTTTCATCAATCTCATTACAGAGATTTTAAGAATTATTATTTAGGCTATGTAACAAAATATTTAAAATCATATTTCCCCTCACTGCTAAGCTACACAAGGTTTATAAAGGTTATGCCATCAGTTATCGTCCCTTTAAATGCCTATCTAACAACCTTATTTGGTAAGCCAACAGGCATTGCTTTTATCGACTCCACCAAAATAGCGGTATGCCATATTATTCGAGCAAAACGTAATAAAGTATTTAACGGAATTGCAGAGCATGGAAAAAGCACAATGGGGTGGTTCTTTGGCTTTAAATTACACCTTATGGTTAATCACCTTGGTGATATTTTGAGTGTAAAAATCACAGGTGGAAATATAGATGATCGTAAGCCTGTTCCTGAAATGGTTAAGGCCTTATCAGGTAAGCTGTATGGTGATAAAGGCTACTTAGGAAAAGCATTAGTGGATAAATTACGCGATAAAGGTGTTGATCTAATAACAAACGTT
>NZ_ATUO01000066.1 GCF_000420245.1 Psychromonas hadalis ATCC BAA-638
CGTGGGCGATGTTGTATCATCAGGAAGATTATAAGTTTAAAAATGCAGTAAGTTAACGTGTTAATTAGCCAGTAATAAAATTTAATCAGTCGATAATAAAGTTTAACCACCCTGTAATATTGCTAGAGAATAGAGATTGATGGGATACAGTTCAGCACTGCCCTATAGGAAACCTTTTTATACCAAGGGCTATAATAAGCCGCCGGATTGATGAGGTAATAGGGGCGGAAATCCATCAGGGCTAGAGGCATCAGTGATACCTCATAAAAAAGCCGAATATATGGCTGCAATGCACTCTATTTCAACGATCAAAATTGTCTTGCAATCGGAGAGGGTCCATATATGGTATAAGTGCAGGATATTAGTTAATTAAATTTAAAATACTACCAACAACTAAGCCAATAAACAGGGATTTTTTATGTAAAATAGGCATATTAATGAGTTCCTAATAATTTAACTGCTTTGATTATCGTCATTTTAAAAAAATCGTGATAATAAAGTTCACAATTATCTGTTTTATCTAATAAATTTACTAAACCATTCAAAACGACAAGGCTAAATATCATTATTGTCCTATCCTATTTACATAAGTCATTTTTCATCTTTTTTATTATCCGTTTGCAGGAATTTTATGTCATTACCCGTTTTAATTTGTGACGACTCAGCATTAGCACGAAAAGCAATTGCACGCTCTCTCCCCAAAGATTGGGATATCTCAGTTAGTTTTGCCGAAAACGGTGAGCTTGGTATTGAAGCAATTCGCCAAGGTAAAGGAGATATCGTTTTTTTAGATCTTAATATGCCGGTCATGGATGGCTACCAAGTTTTAGAAATAATCTGCAAAGAAGACCTCCCCACGATTGTTATTGTCATCTCTGGTGACATTCAACCCGAGGCGCATAAAAAAGTGCGCGCGCTTGGCGCTATCGACTTTATCCAAAAACCCATTAATCAAGAAGTGTTAGTGAGTTTGCTTGCTTCCTACGGGATCTACAAAGCGGGTAGCCACCACTCTTTAGAGTTAGAAGAAGCACAAGCAAGTATTGGGCTACGTGATGCAATGCAGGAAGTTTCCAATATCGCTATGGGTCGAGCGGGCGATCTACTTGCACGTCTGCTTGATGTATTTGTTTTATTGCCCATTCCAAATGTTAATACCTTAGAGACCAGTGAATTACACATGGCACTCACCTCCATTGCCGAAAATGATAATGTTTCAGCCGTTTCACAAGGATTTATTAGTTCAGGTATTAGTGGTGAAGCGCTGATTATTTTCCACGACTCTAGTTTTAAAGATATGGCAAAATTACTTAAGTATGATGAAAAATTAACCGATCATATTGAAATAGAGGTGATGAATGACATATCTAACATTCTCATTGGCGCCTTTTTAAATGGCCTTGCTGAGCAACTTGATATTCACTTTAGTCAAGGTCAACCCAATGTACTTGGGCAACATTGCCACGTTGCAGATCTAATTAAAGATAGACAAGCGCATTGGCAAAAAACATTAGCGATCGAAGTAAATTTCGCAATTGAAAATTACGAAATAAAATGTGATCTTTTATTGTTATTCACCGAAGACTCCATTGATACCCTCACCAACAAAATAGGATACCTACTAGACTAATGAGTGCAACTGTAGAGCTTAAAGATATCCATTGGCTAATCGATATGGTACAAAATATTGATGTCGGTCTAGTGGTTATTGACTTAGAAATGAATGTCAAAGTGTGGAATGGTTTCATGGAAAATCATTCTGGTTTATTAACCAAGCATGTTGTGGATCGAAAACTGAATGAGCTTTTTAGCGATATTCCTAAAGATTGGTTACAACAAAAACTTGATACTATCTATATATTAAAAAATAAAGCCTTTACCACTTGGGAGCAACGCCCCTACCTGTTTAAATTTAAAAGCTACCGCCCTATTACCAGCAGTGCCGAGTTTATGTATCAGAATGTGACTTTTTTACCGCTCACCGATATTACCCAAGAAGTAACACAGGTGTGCATGATCATCTATGATGTTACCGATGTTGCACTGAACAAAAAAATGGCATTAGAAGCAAATCAAAAATTAGAACATTTAAGCCATACCGATATTCTGACGCAATTACACAACCAAGGATATTGGCGTGAGTGCTGTTTTCGAGAATATAAACGTCATACCCGTACACAACAGCCCTCCTCGTTGATCATGCTTGATATTGACCACTTTAAAAAAGTGAATGATAGCTACGGTCATCCTTTTGGCGATGAGGTTATTAAAGCAGTTGCCGATTGTATTCGTGAAAATATGCGAGAAACCGATATTGCAGGTCGTTATGGAGGTGAAGAATTTACTTTAATACTGGTTGATACTGAACTTGAGAGTGCAAAATTAGTAGCAGAGCGAATACGTGCTAGCATTGAAACGCTTGCGTTAAAATATCAAGGCGAAATAGTTAAAATCACCTCCAGTTTTGGTGTTGCTCATATCACTGGCAATATTCCTAATTATCAAAGTTGGATTAAAACAGCAGATTTAGGATTGTACATTGCGAAAGACACAGGTAGAAACAAAATAGGCATTAGCCCACATTAGAATAAAGAGGGGAGATAACAATTTATCTCCTCTCTTTTAGTTTAAGTTCTACTCGCTGCTTTATTACCTAAAATACCACCCACAATTAAGAAGACTAAGAAGATCCAACCAGCTAACGATAAATTAGCAATCGGCGTATAAAGAGCGCCTACATTACAGCCATTCGCAAAACGCGTTCCTAGGCCCATCATTAATCCCCCCATTGCAAATAACATCAGTTGCTTTGCCGAGTAGCTAGATTTAAAGCTAAACTGCCCCATCAGTAAGACACAAATAAGTGTGCCCATCACAATACCGACATTTTGCACGGTGATTTGATGCTCAAAAAAGGGCGTTGCAAACATGCCAACAGGACGGTCGGCAAAATAAGCAACACTCTCCACAGAAACACCTAATAACATCACCGCTTTACCAAACCAGATACCAAAAGGTGTTGATGCTCCCCAACCTGTTTGTGTTGTTGCTAACATTAATGTGAACAAAACAATGATCATCACCGCGCCTGTTTTCATTGACCACGGTGTCACAAATAATTTCTCGTAAGTTTCACAAGAGAGTAATTTAAAAGGTTTAACTGGTTCTGTTTTTTCAGCTTGAGCCACTTTTCCTGCTCAATTTCAGTATCTACACCATAGAATGTACCTGAAGCACGACGTTTACTTTCATACTTTTTCGACAGATAAATAACAATAGAAGCAAAGAAAATGGTCAGTAAAATAGCACCAAGGTAAGCATATAACCCATTACCAAAAAGATCTGGCATAAAGACCCCTTTACCAGCAAAGCTACTGCTTGAAACGAGTGTATCGGTGATCATTGGTAAACTACTTTGTAAAGGTAAACCAAGATAAACACCCATGCCAAAAAAGACCAGTGTGATGCCTGCGCGGGGTAAGTCAGTCACTAAATCAGTCATCACCCCAGAGGCACAACATGATGAAAAAGTCATACCAAAACCAAACATTAAACCACCCACCATTAAGCCTAAGTTGATCGGGTTAATCCACAGGTCGTAATGACTTAACTCACTGTTTAATAAAAAACCAGCATTAATGATTGCCGTCACAACAAACATGAACATTAATACAATCATCAGCTTTGTAGAGCCACCATTATAAGCACGATTAACACTGCCAGCAAAACCGAGAAAGCCACGTGTTAATGCATAACCTAAACCGATACCTAATAACAGACGGAAGAACAGTGCATCTGTTTTTAACCATAATGCACCAAAAATAACGACACTTAAGGCGACAGATGCACCTAGCATATTTTGAGTTTTATTTATTTTCCAGCCAATCTTCAATGTAAAAAAATGACCTCATATGGAGATCATTTATCTATTTATATCACCACACTTTTAGTCGAAGTTATAGTCTGTTACAACAGGCGTACGGTTTAATGTTTTATCGTTAAAGTACTCGAAGAAACAAAGTCCCATAAAACCACCTGATACATTATAAACATCTTTAAAGCCCATTTTTTGCAGTGCAAGTACTGCGTTATAACTGCGCTGACCACTACGACAGTGTAGGTAGAGAGGTTTATCTTTAGGAAGTTCATCCGTGCGTTGGCGAATTTCACTCAATGGTAGATTGATTGCGCCTTTAATATGGCTTTCTTCAAACTCATCTTTTTCACGTACATCAACAATACACGCACCACTTTCAACCAGTGGACGGATATCTGCGCCATGCACCTGTTTAAAGTCACTGTTCATTAAGTTAGTTGCGACAGAACCTGCAAAGTTAACAATGTCTTTTGCAGTACCAAATGGCGGTGCATAACAAAGCTCTAGATCTTTCAGATCGTAAATCGTGCCACCAAACTTAATCACTGTTGCAATAACATCAATGCGTTTATCGATATTTCCTTTACCAATTGCTTGCGCGCCTAAAATACGCCCGGTTGGTACCTCATAGACTAATTTAAAGTGAGCAACCGCGCCAAATGGCATTAAACCAACTTTATCATTAGGGATAATTTTAACGGTGTCGTAAGAGATATTAAGCCCTAATGCTTCGATCATCCCCTCGTTTAAACCCGTAGAAGCAGCATTATAATCAAATACCTTAATCACTGATGAACCAATATAACCCCGGTTATCAATTGCCATGCCGTTAATATGGTCAGCAACACCGCGCGCTTGTTTTTGAGCAGGCCCTGCTAATGGCAATTGAAAGTACTCATTATATAGGTAGCTATAAACCTCAATTACATCACCAACAGCATAGATATCTGCATCGTTCGTTTGATAATTTTGGTTTACTTTCATTGCACCTGTTTTACCAAGATCAAGTCCCGCTTGTTTTGCTAAGTCAGTTTCAGGTTTCACGCCGATTGCCATCACAACAACATCTGCATCGACCTCTTTACCAGAGCCAAGGATTATCTTGTTTTTGGCAAACTGCTTAACTTTATCATTCACAATCAAATTCACACCCTGATCATATAACTCTTTATGAAGGATTTGTACCATACCGTAATCGAACGGTTTCATAATCTGTGGCATCGCTTCAATCAATGTCACGTTATATCCCGCTTCTTTTAAGTTTTCAGCTGCTTCAACACCAATAAAACCACCACCAATCACGCTGATATTTTTAGTATCACCACCTTTGATAAATTTATTTAAACGATCAATATCCACTACATTACGAATTGAAAAAGTGTTTACTTTTTCAATGCCTGGAATCGGTGGCACAATGGGTTTTACACCCGGAGAAAGGATCAGTTTGTCGTAACTGATTCTCTGTACTCTTCACCTGTATCAACATTTTTCACTAAAATCGTTTTAGCGGCGCGATCAATAGAAACAACTTCACTGGCAACACGTGCATCAATATTGTATTGACTTGCAAACTACTTCGGACTCATCAATATCAGCTCTTCTGCCGTCGCAACGACACCACTTAAGTGATATGGTAAACAACAATTTGAAAAAGAGACATGTGGGCCTTTCTCAAACATGATAATAGTGTCTTCTTCACTATGACGACGACAACGCGCAGCCGTTGAAGCGCCACCAGCAACACCACCAACAATAAACATTAATAAGTTTGATGCTTCAAAAATGATATCAAAATGGGTCACACTCAATGCGCCAGAGAGAGAAATTAATAATAAATAGGTAATAATACCAATCTGCATAAGTATCTGATCTATCTTGTTGGTTAAAATAATAAATAGCGACGTTGCATTCAATCGCAATAGCTAGCTATTACTCAATCATGTGCCTTACTCTTCATCATTTTTCCTCAACAAGCCCTGATCACAATATTATGCGGAATGGTATAACACGTCCATTTTCAGAAAGGTGTAAACTGGTATTCACATAATGAAACGAACCTAAAATGGTAGTAAAGCCAGAAACAATAAAAAACAGTAATACGACTACTAGTCCCGCATAACCTGTTACGGAGAACAGCGTGAAAATATAACCACTGATGCGCTCAAAACTACTGCCAGAAAATGACACAGAATCAATATATGTTTGTCCATAAGCAAAGACATAACTGGTAATAATAACGGCAATAGAGATACTGATTAATGTCGAAATCGTTTGAATAATCGCCTCTCGTCGTGGTGAGTTTTCTCTGTCTGAGCTAGATAATGCACTCGTACCTAATGAGGTTTCACTAATTTGGATAATTCGTTGAAAAGCGATAATCAGCCCCAGTGGCAAACCAATAGCCACCGTTGAAAGGCTCATTATTTGTGACGTTATCAGCTTAAAGTACTCACCAACAAAATAACTGGTTTGATAAAGAAAAAACATAAAAAACAGCAAATAGGCAATAATAATAAAGAAAATAAAGGACGAAAGGGTATTAATAAATAGCAGGTGGCTTTTAGTAATAATGACCAGTGCAGCAAAAATAATAATGGGCAATACGATATAAAGTAGCGCATTACTCGCGCTGAATGAATAGTCTAAATAGGTTTCTGATACGTACCTAACCACCGCTTGCACACCGGTCAACTGAAAGCCAACAAATCCAAATGCATAGAGAGTCACTAAACCTACGGCATAAATAGTAGCTGATTTTTTATTCAGATTGGTGGCAATAAAATCCCGTGGTGATTGTTTACAAATTTACGTAAATAACACTTCTGAATAAGTAATAGGCACCAAAAAAAAATACCAACAATAACCCAAAAAACAACACTCCCCCCGTATTCGCCCCGCCGTCGGTACTACTTTTCCACATAGCGGCCAGCACACCAATAATTGCTCCCGTGCCCACTTTAGAGGCTAATGAGATAGACAACGCCCCTTTAATTTTATTAAATTGCCACGGTGTATAATCAGGTTTACTCAAACTTGCATGGTTTTTTATCATTTTAATGTTGATAAATAAACCTAATAAAATAAGCAGAGGCAGAAAAAACTCCCACAAAATGTCACTTGTTAAATTAATAGCGGTTACAATCATTTATTTACACTCTTTTTATTCAACATTGACAACATAATTTACAGGTGTAAATCAAACAAAAGTACCTATATATAGGTATTTCCGTAAGTGTGAGACACAAATGATCATGGATGTTGATCTAGTACAGGAAATGGTTTTTAAAACAAAAAAAACGACTAACAACATTTCGTTATTAGTCGTTTTTTCGTGATGACTAATGATGTGCATCGCCAAAAAATGGCTTACTTCAAATGCATTAACTCACGCTAATTTGATCATAACCAGATGATTTCGCATCACCGAGTGCTGAATCCACTTTTGTCATCAATATTTTCATTGAGTTTTCATCACTTGGGAATATATTTGATAAACCTAAGCTCATGGTTAAACTATTTTTGACCGGAGAGTGAGCATGTTCCATCGCAAGCTCTTGAACAGATGCACGTAAGCTTTCGGCGACTTTTAACCCTTTGGTTGCATTACCTGCTTTAACCATAGCAACAAACTTAGCACCTTCAAGATGCGCAACAAAACAACCTAACTCTTCACATCTGCTTTTTAGTGTACAAGCAACAATGAGCAGGATATCTTCACTGGTTTGCTGTCCGTAGTGCTGTGTATATTCATCAAAGAAATCAAGCTCACAAATAACCATTGATAATAATTCTTTATCACGTGTCGCTTCCTGCCATGCGCTAACAAAATAACGATTAAAATCACGGCGATCATTAATTTCCATCTCAGACATTAAACGTTTAAAATCACTTTGCTCAGGCTCTTTTATCTCTTCAAGTTCTAATGGCGTTGATGCAAGCCCGCTCTCTTCATTTTTCAGCTCAACACAACCACAAACCTGATTACGTCCTGATTTTTTTGCACTGTGGAGTGCATTTGCTGATTTTTGCATCAACACTTTCATCGATGTAGGATAAATACTAGAAATGCCAATACTTAATGTCACTACATCACTCACTTGGGAGTGTTTATGTTCAGTACGCGAAACTTCAACAGCAAGACGCAGTGCTTCTGCAATTTTTAGTGAGGTTTCTACATCACCCCCTTTAATTAAGATAGCAAATTCATCATCGCGATAATGTGCTAAGAAGCAACCAAATTTTTCACAGCTATTTTTTAATGCTAAGCCGATAACCAATAGCATAAATGCGGCGCCTTGATGACCGTAATTATCATTATAAGCGTTAAAGAAATCAATTTCACAAATCAATACAGAGAGCAGTTCACCTTCATCACTCGCTTGTTGCCAATATTTATCATATTGTGCATCAAATGCATGGCGATCAGCGATGTTCATTTGCGACATTACTTGCTCAAATGCAGAACGCTTAGAGCTTACTTTCTCTTCTGAGGTTTGATATTTACTAATATCAACAACGGCTTCACCTTTTGTTGCGTCGTAACCCTTATTATGACCCTCTGTTTGATTAATTTGTGCCATCAGCTATTCCCTTATATTTTTATGGTCGTCTAACAACGCAATTTAATTATCCATCAATACAATACGTTATTACGACAATGTACAGATAATATACGTTCCCAATATAGAGATCATTTAATACCCATTTTTATTAATCATAATTTGCTTAGCCTCACAGTTTTTAAGCCAAATGTAGCCAATAAAAAAGGGCCTTTCAGCCCTTTTGTTTTTATTTTACAATTACAATACTTTATAGTGATTTAACTGTGAAATTCATTGCAAGCAAACAAGGTATTTTCAATAAGTGTTGCAACAGTCATTGGGCCAACTCCCCCCGGAACAGGCGAGATCCAAGCAGCACGCTCTTTAGCCGTATCAAACTCCACATCACCGGTTATTTTACCATTTTCTAAACGGTTGATACCTACATCTAACACGACAGCGCCTTTTTTAATCCAAGCCCCTGGAATAAAGTTCGCTTTACCACGCGCAACCACTAAGATATCGGCGCGCTCAACATGGCTTTGTAAATCTTCTGTAAAACGATGGCAAGTAGTCGTAGTACAACCCGCCAGTAATAACTCTAATGTCATTGGACGACCAACGATATTCGATGCACCAACGACAACTGCATGTTTGCCTCTGATATCAACACCAATTGCTTCAATCATGCTGATCATGCCACGTGGTGTGCATGAACGCAGTAGTGGAATGCGTTGTGCTAAACGGCCCACATTATAAGGATGAAAACCATCAACATCTTTATGTGGATGAATACGCTCAATCACCATGGTTTCATCTAAGCCATCAGGAAGAGGGAACTGTACTAAAATACCATCAATACTTTTATCTGCATTTAATTCATCAATAAGCGTTAATAATTCATCTTGTGTAGTGGTCGTTGGTAGATCAAACGCTTTAGACGTAAAACCCACTTTTTCACAGGTTTTACGTTTACTGCTCACATAGATTTGTGAGGCAGGATCGCCACCAACGAGTATCACAGCAAGACCCGGAACACGTAAACCTTGTGTAACTCGGGCCACGACACCTAAGGCCACTTTGTCAGTAATTGCAGCTGCAATCGCTTTTCCATCAATGATTTGTGCAGACATGATCCATTCTCTTATTAATTATATAAATTTTGCGCACATTATCGCAAAACTGAGCTTTGATGTCACATAAATTGCGCTGAATTAAAAATCTCCGCAGCACGCTATCTCGCGGTGCTCGCCTTTCACTACGTGAAAGCGGGTATTATCACTCCATCACCATAAATTTAATTGATCTTCATTGATTTGTTCTCGATGTGTTTTTACATAAGAATAAAATATTTTCTTAATCAAACAGTTTAAGATTAAGATCAAAGGTTTAGTTTTTTCATTGGTTACACTGCTGTGTCTTTATTTCCAGCTCTTACGAAAAGGTTATTATGAAAATCGCCATTACCCCACTATTACGTCGCCTCATATCAGACTCCAACATTCATGCAGGGTTTCGTGTTTTCATTGCCATGATCATCACTTTTATCCCAACATTTTCTGGTCTCACACTGCCTTTTTTTGAACAGTCGTCTTTAAACATCTCAATTTCACTCTGTTTAGGGGTGATGGCCAGTGCCATTGTTGAAAACGACGATAATCATAAGGGGCGTCTAAAATTTATTTTAACTATATTAGCTTGTTTTTTTATCGCCTCGAGCAGTGTTGAACTGTTAATGCCCTACCCTGTTTTATTTGCACTTGGCCTACTCTTCTCAAGCTTTGCTTTTATGATGCTTGGCGCACTGGGTAGCCATTACAGTAAAATTGGATTTGGCGCTATTTTGATCGCAATCTATACCATGATAGGTCATCAAGATGGTCTTCTTTGGATTGAACAACCACTGCTATTAACACTGGGCGCACTTTGGTATGGGCTGTTTTCAATTATTTGGAATTTTTATAGCCCTAACCGCTCACTGCGCGAACAACTTGCACAACTCTTTTTTGCACTAAGTCGTTACCAACAACAAAAATCAGCGCTATTTAATGAGATAGAGGGCTACAACCAAAAAGCACTTTATGCCATTCGCCAGCAGCTGGCGATCCGCAATATATCCATCATGGCACGCTTACAACAATCACAGAGTATTATCCAATCACGTTTTAATGCCAGCCAAAAACCGCATGAACTGCAGCATTTAAACCAATGCTATATTATTGCAGAGCAGATCCATGAACGTATCACCGCCAGCCAATACCTTTACAGCCAATTAGAAAATAGCTTTGGCAAGAGTCAAATATTAGAGGGTTACCACCAACTATTTTTACAACTCAGTGAAGATTGTTATCAATTAGGTGTCGCCATTAATGATAAAAAAAGTTACCAACACTCACGACGTTTAATTTGGACAATGAAAGCGTTAGCAGATCAACTGCAACTATTAAAACAAAAACAGCCACAGCTTAATGACAGTGAAGCGATGTTAGCCCTACAGGCTATCTACGATAACCTGCAAGGCATTTATCATCTCTTCAAATCGGTAAGCCAACAAAGTGAATTAACCGCTATCATTATTGACATTGAAGCAGTAGAAAAATTATCATTTTGGAAAACACTGTTTCAGGCTCTTTCACCTAAAAACAGCACCTTTAAACATGCAGTGCGCATCAGTATCAGTTTAGTGATGGCATTTGTTATTCAACAAGCTTTTCAACTAGAGCATGGCTTTTGGTTACTACTGACGGTTTTATTTGTTTGCCAGCCAAGCTTTAGTGAAACACGTAAACGACTAATACAAAGAACATTAGGTACTTTAGCAGGAATAGTACTGGGTTACCCAGTACTATTAATGGTTGATAATACCCTGTTGCAAGTGTTTTTTATGATTTTAAGCGCCTTTCTGTTCTTTAACTATCTGCGTACCAATTACGCATTAGCGGTTATTTTTAGCACCCTGTATGTGATGTTTATATTTAACCTATTAACAGGCACTGGCATTGATATTTTGCCCGCACGTATTTTAGAAACACTGCTTGGGTGTTTATTAAGTGTACTTGCAATCAGTTTTATCTTTCCTGATTGGCAATTTCAACGTTTCCCGTCTCTGGTCAAAGATCTACTGACATTAAGTAATCGCTACTTTAATCAAGTCAGTCGACAATACCAGCATGGTCGTAGCGAAAATTTAACCTATCGTTTAACCCGTTTTCAAGCCTTTCAAGCCGATGCCAAACTTGCTTGTGCATGGCAAAGTATGCTCTTTGAGCCAAGTTCCAAACAAAAGTTAAATCGTGAAGTCTATGCGTTGGTCAATCGTTGTGATGCGCTGGTTTCCTATATCGCAGCGCTTGCCTCTCATCGTCATAAGCTGGACAATTTTGCAAACAGTATCGCCCTACAAGGCCTCGTCAATGCCACAGCAAAACAGATAGCACTCGCTTATGAGCCTCAGCAACTCGATGAAACACAAATAGTTATTACCATTGAAGAGTTTGAAAACTATAAACCTACCCTTTCTGGTGAAGCACTATTAATTGTTGAACAACTCCGTTTAATCGCATTTACTGCACTTGATATACAACTGCTTTTACAACAGGTAGACTTCAGCAATAAAAATGCGCAATAGAGGAAAAAAAAGGTGCTATTTAACGGACAACTGTACGCAACCGATAACCAAGGTTACTTGCTAGATTCAACACAGTGGACTGAACGTTTAGCCGTTGAAATTGCCAAGTTAGAATCGATTCAACTCAGCGAAAAACATTGGCAAGTGGTATTTTTTGTACGTGAATTCTACCTTGAGTTTAATACCTCTCCCGCTATTCGCGCACTGGTTAAAGCGATGCAAAAAAAACTGGGAGCCGATGCCGTTAATAGTCGCTACTTATACCGCCTATTTCCAGAAGGCCCCGCAAAACAAGCCACAAAAATTGCAGGATTGCCCAAACCTGCACGCTGTATATAAATAGTAGACAAACAATAAAAAACAAAGGAATTTTAAAATGCCAAAAGCAAGTGACGTGAAAAAAAACAGTGCTATCGAATTTAATAACAGTGTTTATATCATAAAAGACATTGAACGCTCTGTGCCACAAGGCCGTGCGGGGGGAAGTTTATATCGTATGCGTATGTATGATGTAGTCACAGGTTCAAAAACCGACGAAACCTTTAAAGATGGCGACATGCTGACACTCGCAGATCTGATTCACCGTGATGTCATGTACTCTTACGCAGACGGTGATGAGCTGGTGTTTATGGATAGCGAAGATTACACACCTTACAACTTCAGTAAAGATCAAATTGAAGATGAATGCCTGTTTATCACGGAAAATACCCAAGGTTTGCAAGTATTAGTGATTGACGGTCAAGCCGTTGCATTGCAATTACCACAAACTGTGGCGCTGATCATCACTGAAACAGACCCATCAATTAAAGGCGCATCAGCAAGTGCCCGCACCAAGCCTGCTACCCTAGAAACAGGTTTAGTGGTGCAAGTGCCCGAATATATTGCCAGTGGTGAAACAATCAAAATTAACTGCGCAGAAAAGAAATTTATGAGTCGCGCTTAGCTACTTATCAATCTTGTTTGCTCGCTATTACCACAGAAAAAGAGTGAGCAAATACAATTTATCTTCCTATAATCACACCACATCATATTAAACCTTTCTTCTTTGAGTCAAAAATGATTTAATCAAGGCATTAAATGTCATGATTAAATTTTTATTACTATTAAAGAGGCTTAAATATGAACGAGTTACTTTCTATTACTACATCACCTTGGATCTGGTTGGTTGCAGTTATACTATTCACAATCAAAAAAGGAATCTACTTTGTCCCGCAAAACCGTGGGTATGTTATCTATACTATGGGTAAATACTCAGGCACGTTAGGCGCCGGTCTTAACTTTATTATCCCTTTTGTACAAAGCGTTGCAGCGGATCGCAACTTAAAAGAGCAATCACTGGATATCGCCTCGCAATCCGCAATTACCAGAGACAATATCACCCTGGAAATTGACGGTATTTTGTTTATGAAAGTAATCGATGCGGCGGCTGCCACCAATAATATCACCGATTATAAAATGGCAGTTATCCAACTGGCCACGACCACTATGCGTAATGCGATTGGTTCTATGGAGCTTGATGAATGTTTCCAAAATCGTGATGTGATTAATGCGAATATTTTAAAAGCGATGACAGAAGCGACCCAACCTTGGGGCGTGATGGTCACGCGTTACGAAATTCGCGATATTACGCCGCCACAGTCTATTAAAGAAGATATGGAAAAACAGATGACCGCTGAGCGTGAGAAACGCAGTGTTATCTTAACCGCTGAAGGTGTAAAAACAGCGGCAATCACGCAAGCAGAAGGCCTAAAACAAGCTCGTGTATTAGATGCAGAAGCAGCCAAATCAGAGCAAGTATTAGCAGCAGAAGCGGAAAAAGAAAAACGCATGCTAGAAGCGCAGGGTAAAGCGGAAGCGATTCGTTTGGTTGCAGAAGCAGAAGCCAAGGCAATACAAGTGATTGGTGAGCAAGCGATAACCCCTGAAGGTAAAAAAGCGGTTGAACTCACACTGGCACAAGAGGCGATTAAAGCGCATGCAGCCATTGCTCGCGAAGGCTCTGTTATCTTAACCGACGGTAATACCGGTGATAATATTGCTAATACCGTGGCCCAAGCGATTGCCGTTTCAAGTTCACTAAAATTAGCTGAATAATGGCTAAATAGTAGCCAAATAATAGCTAAATAATAACAAAAGGGAACTATATGGATACCATTATTGATTATCTGTTTAATAACCACGATAAGTTGCTCTATATTTTTGCAGGTATATCGCTACTTGTTGAACTGACGTTAATTGGTCTGAGTGGGCCACTGCTATTTTTTGCTATTGGCTGTGCCCTAACGGGCGTTCTTGTCTCACTTAATATCGTGAGTACATGGGAGATGGAGCTACTGTTTGTGGGTGTTTTCACCCTGCTAAGTAGTCTCGTCATGTGGAAACCACTCAAGCAGTTTCAAGGCAGTGGCAATGTCAGTGATACCAGCAGTGATATGATTGGCCAAATGGTTCCCGTCAGTGACACCGTGACACACCATGGCGGTAACGTTCGCCACTCTGGTATCAATTGGAACGCACGCTTATCCGATGATAGCCCTGCTAAAAGCATTGCAACCGGAGAGCGTGTTAAAATTTGTGCGGTTGATGGTAATATTTTGATCGTAAAATAAACTATAAAATGGTAACTAGGCTAACTAGTTACCATTTTTTCATTTTACTAAAAGGTTTTTATCACTATGTCTCAGAAAATTTACTGTATCGCGATGTTTAAAGCAAAAGAGGGCAAAGAAGCACAACTGTTCAGCGTATTACAAGCTTTAGAGGCTAACTCACACCGTGAAGATGGTTGTATTCAATATACTGTAACGCGCCAAATTGAGAGTAGTTTTGCAGAGGGAAAAAGCTTTCCTCTGGTGTTTAATGAAATTTGGAAAGATAAAGTCGCTTTTGAAGCACATTGCCAACGTAAAGAGATTGTTGATTTCTTTGAAACGCACTGCGTAGCAGAAACTGGGCTAGTTAAGGATTACAATGTCTGTGTGTATAGCGATCAGCCAGAGGGTTATGACGCGCCCCAATATTAAGGAATGATAATGAAAAAGAGCAAGATACTAATCCCATTACTGTTGTTAAATAGCACGTTTGCCATTGCGACTAATAACACAATATCGATGAGAGTAGTAGGCGGACAAGAGAGCTCAGACGGCAGTTGGCCATGGATAGTCAGTGTTAGTGCGGGTGGTTATGCCTGTGGCGGTACGCTTATCGATAATAAAACCGTACTGACCGCCGCCCACTGTTTATTTGATGATGGAAAACAGATACCCAGTCACCAGATGAGTGTCGTGGTGGGTGAATATGACCTTGAGTCTCAACCTGCAACACCTCGAATAACCGTGACAAGAGCCTATATTCACAGCGATTATAATACGAATGACAGTACAAGTGGTGACGATATTGCGTTATTACGTCTTAGCCAAGCGGTGAATAGTATTACCCCCCTCCCCGCGCTTGATCTCAGTACAACCGTTGAGGTAATTAGTTTTGGAGATGATGTTACCGTCATTGGCTGGGGATCAACCGTTGCTTATGCGCCTTCAGAGACTGTCTCTCCTCGCTTTCCAACTATTTTAAGAGAGGTCTCGTTACCTTTACAAACAAATGACCAATGTGCAGTGAATTTAGGCGATAACTACGATCCAAAAACAATGTTGTGTGCTGCCCCTGCCGAAGGTGGAAAAGATGCATGCCAAGGAGACAGTGGTGGCCCTTTAGTTTATAACGATGGTACTTGGAAACAGATAGGTATTGTCAGCTGGGGAGCGGGCTGTGCATCAGCAGGAAATCCTGGTGTATATACACGTCTCGCTGTTTATAAAAACTGGATAAACACGTTTCTTACCGGGATCATCGCAGATGAGCAAGTCACCTTTAAGCAAGTTTTAATTGATATGCCACAAACAAAAACACTCTCTATCAGTAATAATGCACAGATCGAAGCACAACTTTTATTTTCCCTTACTGGCTCAGGCACATTTTCATTTGATAGGGAAATCTGTGCAACCATAGCAAGTGAAACAACCTGTTCATTAGAGATTACCTACTCACCTGTAGAGGCATCAATCACACAAGCAACGCTCTCTATTGAAAGTAATTTACCCAATTCAATAACAACAACCACGCTATTAACGGGAAGTGCGCGTGACCCAAACTCAACTGAAGCCCCCCCCTCAATAGTGCCGAGTAGCTCAGGTGGCGGAGGCGGAACTCTGCTCTTTCTACTCTCAATTCCGCTTTTATTAATGCGTCGCTATTGCTAAAATAAATTTAATGAGGACTGATTTTCAGCCCTTTTTTTTATACAAATTTAATTCTCATACTTTGTGAACAAAGTCACAACCTGTTATGGTAGCGCTTTTGCCAATTAGCCAATAGGAATTCAATTTTGAGTCAGCAACCTTTTTCAACCCTTTCCCTGCACAGCGACCTGCTTAGCAATCTTGAGTCCCTTGGTTACCATGAAATGACAGAGATCCAAGCGCAAAGTTTACCCACCATTTTAGCGGGGCAAGATATTATCGCCCAAGGTAAAACAGGCTCAGGTAAAACCGCTGCCTTTGGTCTGGGTTTATTAAACAAACTTGATGTTAAACGTTTTCGTATTCAAGCACTTATTTTGTGCCCAACCCGTGAACTTGCAGATCAAGTAGGCAAAGAGATCCGCCGCCTAGCACGTAGCATTCATAATATTAAAGTATTAACCCTTTGTGGTGGTATGCCGTTTGGCCCACAAATTGGCTCATTGGAGCATGGCGCACATATTATTGTCGGCACACCGGGGCGTATTGAAGATCATTTGCGCAAAGGTACACTGGTGCTTGATGATGTTGAAACCTTAGTACTGGATGAAGCAGACAGAATGCTCGATATGGGCTTTCAAGATGCCATTGATAACATCATTGAGCAAGCACCACGCGACCGACAAACACTGCTTTTTAGCGCGACATTCCCCGACCAGATAGAAAGTATTGCAGGCCGTATTTTAATCAAACCTGTTAGCGTAAAAGTGGACTCGACACACGATAATAGCAGTATTACCCAGTATTTTTATAAAGTATCAAACAATGAAGATCGCATGATTGCACTGCGTTTATTGCTACTGCAATATCAGCCAGAATCCGCGCTGGTATTTTGTAATACCAAACGTGAAGTACAAGAGGTAAATGATGAGTTGGCTAACCGTGGTTTTAGCGCCATTGCACTGCATGGTGATTTAGAGCAGAAAGACCGCGACCAAGCGCTGATCCGTTTTGCTAACAAAAGTGCAACCATTTTAGTTGCCACCGATGTGGCCGCGCGTGGCCTCGATATCGACAATCTAAGTGCGGTGTTTAACTTTCATATTGCCCACGACCAAGAAGTACATGTACACCGTATCGGACGTACAGGTCGCGCAGGTAACAAAGGGTTAGCTTTCTCTTTTTATAATCATAAAGATGCCAACCGTATTATTGCACTGGAAGATTACTTAGATCGCACGATTTCTGAAGATGCACTGCCTCGCGAAGATGTATTAGATAAAACACCAATACAATCAACCATGATCACTCTGCGTATCGAAGGAGGTAAAAAACAGAAAATTCGCCCCGGTGATATTGTTGGCGCATTAACCTCAGATAACGCTCTAACCTTTGAGCAGATAGGTAAAATACAAGTTTCACCTAACTGGGCTTATGTAGCCGTTGCACGTAATAGTATTAAAGTCGCGTTCAAAAAACTCAGTGAGGGTAAGCTAAAAGGGCGTAAATTCCGTGTAATGGTAGTACGCGGATAACAAATTTTTATCACCTACATTCAAAGCCAGTTTAATAAGAAATCAATTAAACTGGCTTATTTACACCTGTTTTAAAATAGTTTAATTATCTAAAACAACTAAAAACCGCTAAGAAACAGCACTACAGCAAACCAAAGTAACATTCTAGCCACAATTTGTAATATAACGTAACAACATCACACCACAGTGTAAGCAAACGTAACTTCCTCTTTTATGTGATCCTTTTATCATGTTTTTTATTTACTCAAGGCTATACTCCCCCTATCAATCTCGTCTTTTTAAATAAAACCATCACTGGAGTGTTGTTATGAATATATTTGGAAGTTTACAAAAAGTAGGGAAGTCATTAATGCTTCCCGTATCAGTATTACCAATTGCAGGTATTTTACTGGGTGTGGGTGCAGCTAAGTTCAGCATATTACCTGACGTTGTGTCACAATTAATGGAACAAGCTGGTGGTGCTGTTTTTGGTAACATGGCATTGTTATTCGCAATTGGTGTCGCACTAGGTTTTACAAAGAATGATGGTGTTGCAGGTCTTGCCGCTGCTGTTGGTTTCTACATCATGACGCAGACTGTTGAAACACTAGCACCAGGCGCTAACACGGGTGTATTAGGCGGCATTATCGCGGGTGGTATTGCAGCGGTAATGTTTAACCGTTTTTACAACGTTACATTACCTGAATACTTAGGTTTCTTTGCTGGTAAACGTGCTGTACCTATTATGACAGGCTTAATGGCTATCATAATAGGCGCAATCCTTTCTGTTGTTTGGCCTCCGATTGGTTCTGTTATTGCATCATTCTCTGACTGGGCGGCACATCAAAACCCTACTGTTGCATTTGGTATCTACGGCGTTGTTGAGCGTTCATTAATCCCATTTGGTCTACACCACATCTGGAATGTCCCTTTCTTCTTTGAAGCAGGTACATGTACTAACTTAGCGGGTGAGCAATTAAACGGTATATTAACTTGTTACCTATCTGCTGATGATGCATCACGTGCTGCGGGTAATGGTTTTGGCCAACTTGCTGGTGGTTACATGTTTAAAATGTTTGGTTTGCCAGCGGCTGCAATCGCGATTGCGCATTCAGCAAAACCTGAAAATCGCGCTAAAGTAATGGGTATCATGGCATCTGCTGCGTTAACCTCATTCCTAACGGGCATTACTGAACCAATCGAATTTGCATTCTTATTTGTTGCACCTGTTTTATATGCGATTCACGCCTTACTTGCTGGCTCTGCATTTGTTGTTACTAACATGTTAGGTATGGTTCACGGTACTTCATTCTCACATGGTTTAATTGATTTCTTGGTACTTTCTGCTAATGCATCAAGTCTCTGGTTATTTATTGGTATTGGTCTTATCTACGCAGTTGTTTACTACACGTTATTTCGTGTTTTTATTAAAGTACTAGACCTTAAAACACCAGGCCGTGAAGATGAAGAAGTAGAAGAAACGGTGGTACTTAATAACGAAGAGATGTCAGCAGCGTTAGTGGCAGCCTTTGGTGGTAAGTCAAACATTGATAATTTAGATGCTTGTATTACCCGTTTACGTGTTAGCGTAAATGATATCGAAAAAGTAGACCAAGCAGGTCTGAAAAAGATTGGCGCAGCAGGTGTTGTGGTGTCTGGTAACGGTATCCAAGCTATCTTTGGTACTAAGTCTGATAACTTAAAAACCGACATGGAAGCTTATCTAGCTAAGTAAAGACTTAGCAGGCATACCCTGTATGCCTGCTCTTTTCAAAGTAGAAATAGCACTAAGGATCGGCTTCAAAATTACTTGCGCTTTTGTTTTCAAAATAACCAGTCATTTCAGGATTTTTGAAAACAATTTAGCGCAAGTTATTGTGTAACGATTACTAACCAACTCTCCTTCGGTTATCTATTTCTACTTTTTTTTATTTATGCAGTTCAACCACCCTTGCTACCAGGGGCGGATTACGCTTTGTATGAATTTTATCCAAAAAGGACTTCAGCCCTAAAATCCTGATCCCAACAAGCTCGTTGCATCTTACCTGCAACACTATCTTTGAAAGAATTATCTTT
>NZ_ATUO01000067.1 GCF_000420245.1 Psychromonas hadalis ATCC BAA-638
AGATAGTGTTGCAGGTAAGATGCAACGAGCTTGTTGGGATCAGGATTTTAGGGCTGAAGTACTTTTTGGATAAAATTCATACAAAGCGTAATCCGCCCCTGCTAAATGGGTTAGAGACGTGTATTTTTCAAGCGTTTAATAAGCACCCGCTGCAATTTTTGATTTATCTATTTCAATACAAGTCTCTGTAGATAACCCTTTTATTGCTTGTAAAAACTGCAATTTCGCAGCTTCATAAGCTACGTTATGATTGTCAGCTTCCATAAAACATTCAAATTGAATGCTGTCGCCATTCTCTAATATATGTGCCAGTTTTACTTTAAATGATACTTTCATGTTAGTCCTTGATAGTTGGTTTTTATGATGTTTTTTTAGCCTGAGCAAGTACTGCTCTGACCATCGGGATACAATCGCTACATTTGGGCATGCAACCCATCTGTTTAAAACAGCTTTTCACAGATTGCGCACCTTGTTCACAAGCCGATTGAAAGCGTTCTCTTGCTATATTGTGACAGGTACACATAGTTCGTTGATTAGACATTTTCAACATATTCCTCATGTGGTCTTAATGTTCTTCGTACTGCCGGCCAGCCTTCTCTTACTTTGTTATAAACTTTAGTCACTTGCGATAAGGGTTTATTAATCAATTTTAAATTTACCAAAAAAACACCTATTTGCGCGGCAGTAACCTGCTCAGGAAGAATGGGCAGTAGACCACTTGCTGTTAGCAATAAAATCAATACCAAACTTACCCAGTAAGCAAAGTCGGCTGTAATTTCACTGGCTTGTTTCCACAGTTCGAATTTTATTCTGTTTTTGTAAAATACTTCCTGTTTTTGGTAGAGCTTTTCTTTCTCTCCTTTGGCAACGGCTGAGCCCACTTCTGCAACCGTTTTTAGTACTCTATGGCTGTATTTTTGGATCCATTTTCCAAACATTAATGCGCTGATAAAAGGTAAAATACTGGCAAGTAATAAGGCGGGTAATAATTCTGGTGCGAGTGATAGTTGCCATATAATAACGGCTGGTAAGCCAATAAGGACACTCCAGAGCTCTTTTTGAAAAAGGTCTAATATTTTACGCGCACTTTCACAATCATTCATCGATCGAGCAACTTGTTCTCCCACACATCCAGTACCCCGTTGGTCAAACCAAACTCGCTGTAAATCGATGTATAAGCGGTCATCAAGCATGCGATTGGTTATTTTTTCTGATAATTGTAATAAACCCAAGCCCACAAATATGGAGATAGCGAGAGGTGCGTAACTTAATAATTCGGCAATATTAAATAACCTTTCTCCTTGCGAAATTTCATTGAGCACCTCTTTTACCACCCATGCTTTAACGGGTTCAATCGCTGGAGTAATGATATTGGGTAATATGGCGGCAGACAGTAACCAGGGGTGCTTTAACATGATCAGTAACATTTCCTGTAAAAGCGTGGACCAATGGTCAGCGGATGTTCGATTAAAGATAATAGTAAATTCCCGTGCTGATGATTTTTTGATGAATTTCATAGTTAATATGGCATTTATAAAACAAATGATAATACGAACGCTTGTCATTTGCAATAGTGGTTGCGAGTGGTTATCATCCGCGCGTATGATAAAACCTATCTACTCATTTTTATAAAAATTACAAAATACATGCGAGTACCGTGAACCACAGTTTTCAATGATTTATCGGCAGTTAAGGTTGCTGAGTACATATCTGTCTTTAGGTGCTTGTTAAACAAGGAAGAATAATGAATACAATTAACACTCCAGTATTGCTATCTACACTGGCAATCTCTTTTATTGCGCCATCTTTTGTTTTTGCAGAAACTGCAAATGAAACACCATCTATGGTTATTTATGGCGTAGCTACGCCAGAGAAACATCGACTTACAGATATAACCCCAGTGGTTACAGTCGACAGAGATACGTTTGAAGATCAAGCTGGAGGACAATTAATTACTGACATCGTTAAACGACTACCTGGTGTTTATACTGGTGGCGCTCCTGGTGAGAATAAAGATGTGCGCATACGTGGTTTAGATAAAGAGTTTTCTAGAGTTGAATTGGATGGTATTCAATTACCCGATGGTGGCGAAAAACGCGAACTGAATATTAATAGGATCCCCGCTTCAATGGTGAAAGAGATCAAACTTATCCGTAATAGTAGCGCTGAATATGAAGCCGATGGTTTAGCGGGACGAATACAAATTGAGTTACGCGATATTCCTTTACAGCAGCAGTTTGAAATGAGTGTTAGCGCTGGTGGTCAAAATAATCTCGACGCGGAAGGCAAACAATTAAGCCTGACATACGGCAATCGAATCAATGAACAATTCGGTTTACAAGGTACATTTAGCCTTATTGAAACACCATTAATAAAATCAAAAAATAAATATAATGAAGATGGTTTAGCGTTGAAGTCTGAAACGGAAGAAAAGTCCATTGAAAACCTCACTGCAATTTGGGATCTCGCTTACTTTTATGGTGATGGCGACAGTGCAATTCATATAAAACCACTTTATATTAAAGATAATGAACAAAAAACAAAGTTAATTAACAAATTTGATAAAGAGGGTCTGAGTGTTAAAAGTACAGAGTCTGAATATGAGGATAAAACCAAGGAAACGGTGGGATTATCGATTGGAAATATTCATATATTTAATGAGTTAACACAAATCGACAGCAAATTAGGTTATTACAGAACCACTGAAGAGAAAGATAAAAACAAACAAAAAGGAAAAAACAAATCAGAAAAAGAGATTGAAGATAAAGAAGATGCATTTTGGCAAGGGGATATCAAGCTAAGTCATCGTTGGCATAGTGGTTTTAAAAACGATTTTAAAACTGGGATTAGTATTCGTCAACGCGAGCGTCATCGTAATAAAGACAAATATAGCAATGGTGAATTTAAAGCAGGTAATGCTAAAGATAATTATCGTATCGAAGAGGATTACTCAGCATTTTTCTTACAAAACAAGATGTATCTCACTGATGCGTTCAGCTTACAAGTGGGTGCACGTGTTGAACACGTTAAGTTAGTCTCTTTTGATACACAAGATAAACAGGGTGGTAGCTCACAAACTGATATCCTACCATCTCTCTCGGCAAACTATAAGATTAACAATAGTACTGCATTCTACGCTTCTGCTTCACAAGTGTTAAACAGACCTAAGTTTGATGAGATAACCCCTTTTGAGAATGAAGAAAAAGGAGAGGTGACCATTGGTAATCCAGACTTAAAAACAGCGAAAGCAAATGCGTTTGACTTGGGGGTTAATTTTGTCACAGACCCACTATTTTTAGGTATAAACCTATTTTATCGTGATATTAGCGATGTGATTGAGTCAAGAGCAACGGGTGATAGCATCAATGATAAACCTGTTTATCAAGTTCAAAATGTGGGTGATGGTTACCTTAAAGGCATAGAGCTTGAACAACGTTGGGCATTAAGATCTTTAAATATCACTATTATTGATCAATTTACCATCACAGCGAATCAGAGTTTCATTCGCTCTAAACTGGAAAATGAAGATGGAAGTACAACACCCTTTAAGTCACAACCGAACTTTATCGGTAACGTCATTGTTGATTGGTTGCACCCAACAGCATATACCCGTGCTTCATTGGCGCTTAATTATATTTCTGACATTGAAGTTAATGAGGTAAATAACGGGCAAGAATCTGAAGCTTACTTGGATTTTAAAATTACCCAGCCGATAGGTCAATACTGGTCTGTTTATGCATCTGGCAACAATTTGACCAATGTGGAAAGAGTTAAGCTTAAAAGTAACGGGGATAAAGAAACTGAATCTACTGGGCGTTTATTATGGGTCGGCTTAAACGGTAAATTTTAACCTTTAAACATCAATATGAGGGCGTTTAAATAGGCTCTCAAAAGTAACAGTGATTGGTTTTTTCCTTTGCTAAATTGATAGCTCGAATAGGGCGTTCAATGTAAACGTTGCCGTAATGGGCAGTGCTAGCCAAGATAAGTATCTGATTTTTCACTTCAAAATGAACAAGGGATAAGGGCAAAATTAATTTTGCTGTTATCCCTTTTTTATTGCTTGTTATTACAACAGTTTTTTAGCCGCTGCTACTACAATCGCAATGGCACTGACTTCGGTCTTTTTCATGGTTGCTTCATCGGGGATCTCTTGTTGCGTTCGATTAACAATCACACCTGCAACACACGCTGCGCGCCAACCTTGTGTTGCACACATAGTGAAGAGTGTTGAAGATTCCATTTCATAGTTTAATACGCCGAGATCTTGCCACTCTTGCATTGAACCTTTAAAGCGACGTGTTACGCGGGCAGAAACGGTATCGTAACGCTCTTGACCTGGGTAGAAGGTATCAGATGAAGCGGTAATACCGATATGCGGTTCAACACCTAAGTCACGGCATGCTTCAACCATTGCGCAGGTGGCTTCAAAGTTAGCCACCGCGGGAAACTCCATCGGCGCAAAATGCAGACTTGCACCATCAAGGCGAACCGCTGCTTGGGTGACAATAATATCGCCCGGATTAACATGCGCTTGAATAGCACCTGTTGTGCCGATGCGTAGGAAAGTGCGCACACCTAATTGTGCTAACTCTTCAACCGCAATGGAGGTTGATGGACCGCCGATACCCGTTGAACAAACCACCACAGCTTTGCCATCAATGTAAGCTAAGTAGCTGGTATATTCGCGGTGGCTAGCAAGAAATGTTGCATTTTCCATCAACTCTGCAATACGTTTTACACGATCTGGATCGCCGGGAACAATCGCAACTGTTGCACCGTCTAGCATTTTTTTGGTTAATCCTAAGTGAAATACATCTGACATTTTAAATTCCTTCTTTTATAAGTTATTTGCGTTAGTAACAATATTTTCGACAGTAAAACCAAACATTTTAAACAGTTGATCTGCTGGTGCAGACTCACCAAAGCTGGTCATACCAATCACTTTGCCGTTAAGCCCTACATATTTGTACCAATAATCGGCAATGCCCGCTTCAATGGCGATACGTTTACTGATTGCTGGTGGTAATACTGAATCTTGATATTCACGGCTCTGTTTATCAAACTGATCCGTACATGGCATAGAAACAACACGTACTGCTTTACCTGCTGCTGTTAATTGTTGATATGCTTCTACAGCAAGTTGTACTTCTGATCCCGTTGCAATTAAGATGATTTCTGGTGCATTTTCTGAATCCAGTAATACATATCCACCTTTACTCACGTTGGCTAATGTACCAGCATTACGCGGTTGAGGCTGTAGATTTTGACGACTGAATATCAGTGAACTTGGGCCATCTAAACGTTCAATGGCACTCTTCCATGCAACAGCAGATTCGACGCTATCACACGGTCGCCAAGTATTCATATTAGGTGTTAAACGTAAACTTGCAATCTGCTCAACAGGCTGATGAGTGGGGCCATCTTCACCAAGGCCGATGGAGTCATGGGTAAACACTTGAATAGCACGAATTTTCATTAGTGCAGACATGCGCAGTGCGTTACGTGAATATTCCATAAACATCAAGAAGGTCGCACCATAAGGGACAAAACCCTTGTGTAGTGAGATACCATTGATGATTGCTGTCATGGCAAATTCACGCACACCATAATGTAAGTAATTGCCAGAAGCATCTTCGCGTGAGATAGCTTTTGTACCTGACCACATGGTTAAGTTTGAGGGTGCTAAATCGGCTGATCCACCGAGCATCTCTGGTAATATTTTAGCGAACTCTTCAATACAATTTTGTGATGCTTTACGCGTTGCTATGTGAGCAGAATTGGCTTGTAATTTCTCGATATAAGTATTTGATTTTTCTTCCCACACCGCAGGCAGTTGGTTGGTCATACGGCGTTTATATTCTGCCGCCAGTTCAGGGTAAGCACTTTCATAAGCGCTAAATTTTTCGTTCCAACTTTGCTCAGCTCGTTGGCCTTTTTGTGTGGCATCCCATAATGCGTAAATGTCTTCAGGGATCTCAAAGCTCTCATAATGCCAGCCTAACGCTGCGCGTGTTTTGATGATTTCATCGTCACCAAGTGGTGCGCCATGGCAATCATGCGTACCTTGTTTATTCGGTGAACCAAAACCGATAATGGTTTTACAACAGATCATGGTGGGTTTAGTTGTTTCAGCTTGTGCATCTAGAATCGCTGCTTTTATCTGCTCTGGGTTGTGGCCATCTACTTCAATCACATGCCAGCCGTAAGCTGTAAAACGTGCAGGGGTATCGTCAGTAAACCAACCTTCAACGTCACCATCAATAGAGATACCGTTATTATCCCAAAAAGCGATTAACTTACCTAAACCGAGTGTGCCAGCCAGTGAGCAGGCTTCGTGTGAGATACCTTCCATTAAACAACCATCGCCTAAAAATGTGTAGGTAAAATGGTCAACAATGTGATGATCTGGTTTATTAAACTGTGCTGCTAACCCGTTTTCTGCGATTGCCATGCCTACTGCATTAGCAAGACCTTGTCCAAGTGGCCCTGTGGTGGTTTCAACACCTGCGGTATAACCATACTCTGGATGACCGGGCGTTTTTGAATGTAGCTGACGGAATGATTTAATATCGTTAATGGAAAGACCATAACCCGTTAGATGTAATAGTGAATAGATAAGCATGGAGCCGTGACCGTTAGACAATACAAAGCGGTCGCGGTTGATCCAATCTGGGTTGTTGGGGTTGTGTTGTAAAAAATCACACCACAATACCTGTGCGATGTCAGCCATGCCCATTGGCGCACCGGGGTGGCCTGAATTTGATTTCTGAATAGCATCCATGCTTAAAGCACGAATAGCGTTAGCTTGCATTTGACGAGTAGTCATTGAACTCTCCTAGTAATGTATTGTTTTTAATTGATGTAAGTAGTGTATTTATTCAACAGAGGAGAAAATGAGATCTTGATCGACTCAGTAGGGTTTATTGCTAAGTTATTAGTGTCACTTACAAAATGTGGGGGTTATTGTTTAAGCGTAAATAAAGTCGGGTCAGATCAAACTTAATTTACTTAAAATTAAGTTTGATCTGACCCGACTTTATTTTTAAAGCTCTGCGCCTAAGAAACCGAAGGGCAGTAATTCTGCAATGGTGTGCTTATCTATTTTATCTTCTGAGGCGTAACAGTAGATAACGGTATCATTCAACGCTTGCTCAGCAATTACCTGTCGGCATGAGCCACAAGGGTAAGCTTGTACTAACTCTTTAGCTGCATTGCGCGCTAAAATGTGTACTTCTTGTAGGTCGCCAATTTTAGCGCCTTCGGTGACTGCTGTCTGAATTGCATTACGCTCTGCACAGTTGGTGGTCGGATAAGCCGCTGATTCTACATTGACCCCTTTAAAGTGTCGTCCATCTTTTAATACCACAATAGAGGCGACATTAAAGCCCGAGTAGGGCGCGCAGGAAGCGTCGAGTAACGTTTGTAGCTGGTTAAAATAGTTCATCTAAAACTCCTTATAATATTTTTTTGTAGGTTTGTCCGCCATTGATATCTTCGCGTATAAAACCCATCTTCTCTAAGTAAAAACAGTGGTCTTTATCGGTTGCGTAAGTTTTTAATGTGCTGATGCCTTTCTCTTTTAAAAATTCAGGATGATCATTATAATAATAAGCCCCCAATTTATAGTCTCGATATTTTGCAGGAACAAAGTCAACTAAGATGGTGAAAGTACCATCAGTCTCTTTGAAACCCGCTAAAATGCCTGCGATGTTGTCATCACGTAACATATAAAATGAGGTATTTACCTCGGTTAACTCCTGTGGGCTGACTTGTTTGCTTATCTCTGATTGGTTGACAGAAATAAAGTGTTGATAATAGGCTGAATCTACCTCGGCGTTGATCAGTTTAAATTGTTCTTTAGTTTTGTATATTTGGTACAAGTAATAGATATTAATCAGTGCAATACTGAGGTTGGCGACGGTAACAGGCAGCAACCCAGTAAAGTAGCCATAATGTGCAAACAGTAAACAACCAAAAAAATGAATACTCTTAATTTTATGATTGAGCTCATTGTTAGTGAGATAAATACCACAAATGAGGCAAGATAGCCGTACCATTCAATCCAGTTTAATTCCATGTTAATTTCCTTATTATTCCCTGTTAGTTTTGTTTAATCCGATCGGATATGTTGATAAATCTGTGTTTCAGCTTTAGGTTTACACTCAGTATAGCTAATTGCTTGCTGAATGATTTTTTCACTTTCTAACCACTGCAACTCATTTTGAGCGTGTATCATCGCAAGGGGTTTATTAATATCTACATTTTTACCTAATGAGACAAAGTCATTGAAACCCACTGCATAATTGATACTCATGTATCCGCCACCCATTTTTACCACCGCCATGCCTATTGCTTTGGTATCCATTGCACAGACAAAGCCATTTTGTGTTGCATAAACGGGGCGAATAATATTAGTTTTTGGCGAGTAGATTTTACTTTTTTCTACAAAATCAGTGGGGCCACTCAGTGCGCTAACCATCTGCGAATGAGTATTTGTGGAAATTGCGGTATCAGTACTAGCCCGCAAAAATAAAGCCCTCTTTAGGAGAGAGGGCTTGGTTTTCTAGAACTTGTACGTTGCTGAAAAGTAATGAGAAATCCCTGTTGATTCAACATTGTTTGCACCACCCCAATTAGCAACACCATCGTCGATTCCGTAAATGTTGTTATACGCTTTTAAGCCGTAACCCAATGCGAAGTCATCAGAGTGCCAGTAGATACCATTAAACATTGCTCCACCGTGGCTAGCATTGTTAACTGCATCATCATTCATGCCAAATTGGTAATCGATGTAACCTTGGTATGAGATAAATGAACCACCTTCAAAGAAGAAGAAAGGTTTAAACCAGTTAGTTGAAATTTGGTAACCATTCCAATCTTTCTGGTTAAGATCATAATAAGCATACGCATTTAAACCAATTTTACCTAACCAAGGCACCATTACATCAGAGCCTAAACCAATAGAAAAGTTGTCTACGTCATTGGCACCACTGACGTTGTAAACGGATGCAAGGTATAGTTCTTGAATTGGTCCCATTGAAAGATCTGTTTGAAATAGTCCATCCAGTGAGATACGTGGTGCTAGTTTTGCAAACATTTTCGATGAGTTTGCTTTATCCGAATCATCACTATTCGCTAGGTTAAATACATCAACATAACCGTAATAATCTAAGATCCCTGCACGACCACCAAATTCAAGCTCTAGGTAATCGTGGTCAGATCCACCCGTATTCGAAGGTAATTCACCAACTGAATACATTAGGTTTGCTTGCATCCATTTGTAGTCATTTTTACTTAGGTCGCCGTCAGAGTAATCTGCTGCAAAAGCGGATGTTGATCCAAGTGCTAGTAAGCTAGCTGCAATAATTGTTTTTTTCATTGTCTTTCTTCCTTGTTTTCCATGGTTTTTTTGAATGTGCATTTAGGTCAACATGACCGCTGCATCTTATTGCTTTTAGGAGTCGTTACACAATAACTTGCGCTAAGGAATCGTTACACAATAACTTACGCTAGATTGTTTTCAAAAAGCCTGAAATGACTGGTTATTTTGAAAAAAAAGCGTAAGTAATTTTGAAGCCGATCCTAAATTTTTTTCAAAAAGCCTGAAACGACTGGTTATTTTGAAAACAAAAGCGCAAGTAATTCTGAAGCCGATCCTTAGTTATACCAACGCCATTAAATAACAGCCGTTGGTATTCGTTGTTACTCAGCAATCGCAGCATCAAGTGCGATTAAAATCATATCGTTAAAGCTAGTTTGGCGCTCATCTGACGTGGTTTTCTCACCGGTTCTGATGTGATCAGAGACGGTTAAGATACACATTGCTTTTGCGCCATTTTCTACTGCGACGGCATAGATGCCCGCCGCTTCCATTTCAACACCTAAGATGTCGTATTTTTCTAACAGATCAAAAACCGCTGGCTCTGATGTGTAGAAAGTATCTGCAGAAAAAATGTTACCCACTTTGACATCAATTTTACGCGCACGGGCTGCGTTAACTGTTTTTTCAAGTAGTCCATAATCTGCAATGGCCGCATAATCGTGGCCACCAAAACGAATACGATTACATTTTGAATCTGTTGATGCGCCCATAGCGATGATCACATCGAGTACTTTCACGTCTAAGCTCACTGCGCCACAACTTCCCACACGGATAATGTTTTTAACACCGTATTCAGTAATGAGTTCGTGTGCGTAAATAGAGCAAGAGGGAATCCCCATGCCGTGACCCATTACAGATACTTTTTTTCCTTTGTAAGTGCCTGTATAACCGAACATGTTACGTACGTCAGTCACTTGCACTGCATCGTCAAGAAAGGTATCTGCAATATATTTTGCGCGTAGTGGGTCGCCCGGCATTAAAACGGTTTCTGCAAATGCGCCATCGACTGCGTTGATATGAGGTGTGGTCATAATATTAATCTCCAAAAAATAGTATAAAAGTTAATCAAATTTTTGTTTTTAGGTTGAATAAAGTTAACGCAAAGGAATGACGCCTTTGCGTTAATTTTGTTTCGTTAATTATTTAAAAATGCTGGTGCCGTAATCTAATTCAGGTAATGAATGGAAATCAGCAATCGATTGCCCGATATCAGCAAAGGTATCACGAAGGCCAATTGAACCTGCTTTGACTTTGTTGCCATAAAAGATAACCGGGATATGCTCACGAGTATGATCGCTGCCCGGCCAAGTTGGATCGCAACCGTGATCGGCAGTTAATACCAGCAGATCATCTTCACCAAGCAGTGTCAAAATTTCAGGTAAGCGCTTATCGAAGTATTCAAGTGCGGCTGCGTAACCAGAGATATCGCGGCGATGGCCAAAGTCAGCATCAAAATTTACAAAGTTAGTAAAAATAATGCTGTTCTCTTTGGCTGCTTTAAATTCTGCTAAGCTAGCATCAAATAAACCATCTACACCGTACGCTTTGGTGGCTTTAGTAATGCCTTGCTCGGCAAAAATATCGGAGATTTTACCGACACTCACCACTTGGCCACCACTTGCTTTCATTTTATCGAGTAACGTGGGTGCGGGTGGCAACACTGAGTAATCATGACGATTCACTGAGCGAGCAAAGTTACTTGATTCAGTGCCTAGGAAAGGACGTGCAATCACACGGCCAATATTGTATTCATCAACCAATTCACGTGCTAATTCACACAGTTTGTATAAACGTTCCAGGCCAAAACTTTCCTCATGACAAGCGATTTGGAAAACGCTGTCTGCTGAAGTATAAAAGATAGGTTTACCTGTTTTAAGGTGTTCTTCACCTAACTCTTCAAGGATCACCGTACCCGAAGAGTGGCAGTTACCCAGATAACCCGGTAAGTCTGCACGTTTTACGAGCTCATCAAGTAGCGATTGCGGAAAGCTGTTTTTTTTGTCTGAGAAGTATCCCCAATCAAATAAAACCGGAACACCTGTTATCTCCCAGTGACCGCTTGAAGTGTCTTTACCTGTTGATAACTCTTTAGCGTAACCGTAAGCACCTGTTGGTATTATGCTTTTATCTGATCCTGCCGGGTATAAACCCGAGCTTTCAAAACAGGCTTGACCAAAACCTAATTTATTAAGGTTAGGGATGTTAAGTGGGCCTGTGCGTCCATTTTCCGCTTTGCCTTCAAAACAGGCTTTAGCGATATGACCTAGCGTATTGGCTCCGACGTCGTTAAATTCAGTACCATCGGGATGTGTGCCTTTAAAAGTATGCGCATCTTTTGTCGCGCCAATACCAAAGGAGTCAAGTAGTAAAATAAGGGTGCGTTTCATTAGTAAGATCCTTTGTTTGTTGCTTGAGAAGTAGTTGTATCTGTTAGATTTAGCTCATTTAATAGGCTTACTAGCAGGCTTGAGGCGCCAAATCGGAAATGATTTGTGCTTACCCAATGCTCACCCATGATGTCACGAGCAAGTTGCATGTACTGACCCGCTGTTTGTGCATCTTTAACGCCACCCGCCGCTTTAAAACCAACGTCTTTGCCCGAGGCTTTGATTGATTCAAGCATTACTTTTGTTGCTTCAAGTGTTGCGTTAACGGGTACTTTACCTGTTGATGTTTTGATAAAGTCAGCGCCTGCTGCGATGCAGATGTCACTGGCTTGTTTGATCAGTGCTTCGGTTTTTAATTCACCCGATTCGATAATGACTTTTAAACACACGTTTACGCCACAAATTGCGCGACAACCCGCGATCATTTGTGCACCAATATCGCTGTTACCTGCAATAAGTGCTTTATAGGGGAAAACCACGTCTACTTCATCTGCACCGTAAGCGACCGCTGCGCGTGTTTCTGCAAAGGCGATGTCAAGGTCGTCATTGCCGTGTGGGAAATTAGTGACCGTGGCAATTTTAATGGTTGCACTATTTTGTAACGCTAATGTTTTACGTGCAATAGGGATAAAACGTGGGTAGATACAAACAGCTGCTGTATCGCCTGCTTTAGTTTGTGCGTCCGTGCATAACTGAATAACTTTTGCGTCCGTATCGTTATCATTTAATGTGGTTAAATCCATTAGTGAAAGTGCTTCTTTTGATACAAGTTGTAGTTCATTCATTATGTTGGCCCTGTTGTTGTACTTATTATATTTGTTATATTTTTATTCATTAAGAAGTAGCCACCACTTAGCGTGGTGGCTTTTAATCTTGTTATTACATTACGCTGATAGCATAGAAAATACCGACCAGTGTTGCGCTCATAAAGTTAGAAAGAGTACCTGCAAGTACTGCTTTTATACCCAAACGTGCGATATCTGCGCGACGTGATGGCGCAAGTACACCCAAACCACCTAACAAAATAGCCATTGAAGATAAGTTTGCAAAACCACACAGTGCCACGGTGACGATCACTTGTGAATGTTCGCTTAATGAATCTTTCATGCCTACAAAATCGATGTAAGCAACAAACTCATTAACCACTAGTTTCTGACCTAATAAGCTACCCACTTGTGTTGCTTCTGACCATGGAATACCGATTAAGAATGCGATCGGTGCAAACAGGTAACCAAGGATGAGTTGTAGAGAAAGTGCCTCTAAACCAAACAGACCACCAAATGCGCCTAAAATGATATTTACTAATGAAATTAGCGCGATAAATGCAATTAACATCGCACCTACATTCAGTGCTAGTTGTAGGCCTGATGATGCACCTGATGCTGCTGCATCTACGATGTTGACCGGTTTTTCTTCTGCATCATCACCTGTTTCATCAATAATATCGTTATTGACCTCTTCTGTTTCTGGGTGTAATAGTTTTGCCATTAATAGACCCCCTGGTGCAGCCATAAATGACGCTGCAATAAGGTAATCAAGGCTAACACCGAGTGACGCGTAACCTACTAATACTGCACCTGCAACCGAGGCTAAACCACCACACATCACCGCAAACAGCTCAGATTGGCTCATGTTTTTAATGTAAGGTTTTACCAGTAATGGCGCTTCTGTTTGACCAACAAAAACATTGGCGGCTGCTGACATTGACTCTGTACGACTAGTACCTAGTAATTTTTGCAGTCCACCACCAAATACTTTGATAACGAATTGCATAATACCGACGTGGTAAAGCACACCCATAAAGGCCGCAAAGAAGATGATCACTGGCAGTACTTTAAAGGCAAAAACAAAACCGCCCCCGCCAAATACTTCAAACATTTTTCCTGACACTAAACCGCCAAAGAGGAAGGCAATACCATCATTCGCGCTATCCATTACCGCTTGAACGCCAGCAGAAACTGCTTGTAACACCGATGCTCCAAATGGGGTTAAGATAACAAGGGCTGCAATGACAGCTTGAATGGCAAATGCGCCACCCACCGTTCGTAAGTTGATCGCTTTGCGGTTATTGGAAAAAATAATCGCGATTAATATAAGGGAAATAATCCCCACTATGCCCATGACAATATGCATTTTAACTCTCCGTTTTAGTTAATAGTTGTGTTAATTAAAATATTTTAAAAATTATTTAAAGACGACTTTTAATCATCTCTTCTAAGGTGTTTTGATCAATTGCAAAGTTACGAATGCCTTCTGCTAGTTTTTCAACTGCCATCGCATCTTGGTGATGTGCCCACAAAAATTGTGCTTCTGTTAAGGCTTTTGGTCTTTCATTGGTCTCTGTTGTGTCGGTTAGCTGGGTGATAACTTCCCCTTCTGTTTCACTAAGTTCCTGTAAAAGTTGCGGGCTAATTGTTAGGCGGTCACAACCTGCTAATTGTAAAATTTCACCTATATTTCTAAAACTTGCACCCATCACAACTGTTTTGTAATCGTGTGTTTTGTAGTAGTTATAGATAGAAGCAACAGATTTTACGCCTGGATCATTTTCTGGGGTAAAATCTTTACCTTCATTTTTCTTATGCCAGTCCATAATGCGACCCACAAAAGGTGAGATAAGGAAAACACCCGCTTCAGCACAAGCTTGTGCTTGAGCAAAAGAAAACAGTAGTGTTAAATTACAGTTGATTCCCTCTTTCTCTAAAATTTCTGCTGCGCGAATACCTTGCCATGTAGACGCTAATTTAATTAAGATACGCTCGTTTTTAATGCCTGCATCGTTATACAATTTTATTAACTTGCGTGCTTTGGTTAGGCTCGCTTGTGTATCGTAAGAGAGTTTTGCATCAACCTCTGTTGAGATGCGACCCGGTACGATGTTTAAAATCTCTTTACCAATGTTTACTGCTAACATATCGCAACTATCATCAACCTGCTGGTCGATGTTATTACTCTGTGCTTTTGCATAACGAATGGCGTCTTCAATCAGTGGTGCATACGCACTAATTTGTGCCGCTTTTAAGATGAGCGATGGGTTGGTGGTTGCGTCTTGTGGTTGATACAATTTAATTGCTTCAATATCACCTGTGTCTGCAACAACGGTGGTGATGTTACGTAATTGATCTAATTTGCTTTGCATGTTCTTCGCCTTTTTTTCTTTGTTTGTTATTTTTAGTTGATATTAAACGTTAGTACTTTTGTTAAAAATATCCACTAAAGTATTGCTGATAAATGACACCATCAAGCTACACATAAAAAATATCTACAATTTATTGGAACACTTGTGGTACGGGCTGTAGACGCTTTAAAAAGTAAAAGCGAGTTCAACAATTATACCGGTAAGTAATACCATAAAATTTGTTGTACGATAAATCTTTGCTTTCCTTCATCTGCTTTTATTTATTTGTTTGTTTTTTAGATGCAATGATTTTAGGTAGTTATTGCTGCAGAAATTGTGAGCTAGATCGAGGGAAGTAAACTTCTTTGTAACAATTTCTTCTTGGTTAACAAAATGTGTGGTTATTAGGGGGGACTTCTCCCCTAATTTATTAAAGTTTAAAAGACTTTACTAACTTATCGAGATCTTTTGCCATGAGACTGAGTGATTCACTTGATGTTGCGATATTAACTGCGCTATTGGCACTGCTGTCGCTACTATCACTAATAGCGTGTACATGGGTATTTATCTCGTTAATCACCACAGATTGCTCTTCGGTTGCGGTGGCTACTTGGGTATTAAGATCAGATATCTGCTGAATATTGGTCACTATTTCACTGAGTGCTTGATCTGTTTTTTGTGCTGATAATACCCCTCCCTCAGCACTTTTTTGAGTATTGAGTACACTTTCAACCGCAAGTTGAGATTCATTCTGTAAAAGAGTGATCATCTGATTTATCTCATCGGTTGATTCACTGGTACGCTTCGCTAAACTACGTACTTCATCTGCTACTACAGCAAACCCTCGTCCCTGCTCTCCTGCTCGGGCTGCTTCTATGGCTGCATTGAGCGCTAAAAGGTTGGTTTGATCTGAAATACTTCGGATCACATCAATGACACTGCTTATCGCATTACTTTTTTCCGCGAGAGAACTGATGTTGTTTGACACTTCGCCCATATTTTCAGCCATATCAAGAATACTTTGTGTGGACTCTTTTACAATAAGTTGTGCTTGTTCAGCTTGCGCGCTAGATTGATTGGTGACTTGTGCTGCATGGGCTGCGTTGCTGGCAATTTCAGCAATGGTTGATCCCATCTCATTAATGGCGGTCGCAACTTGTGTCGCGACATCACGCTGGTCTTGCGCGGTGATTTTAGATTCATTGGCATCTTGTGAAATAGTGGTTGAAGCTTCTCGCACCTCAATGGACGTTTTTGCTACATCACTGACAACGGTGTGAATTTTGCTGATAAAACTATTAAACCCTTGGCCTAAATTGTTTACCTCTAATGCGCCATTAACGGGTAAACGATAGCTTAAATCGCCATCTCCCTCACCTAACTCTTTAAACAGTTGTGCAAGATCATTAATTGGCTTAATTAAGTTTTTAGCCAGCAAGACACTGATAAATACAAAAATAATGACGGTAATGATTAACCACAAAATCATATGATTTTGTGATTCATTGAGTGTGGCATAAAGCTCCGCTTTAGGCACTTCTGCAATCACATACCAACCGAGACTTGGAATATAACTACTGGCGATAATCAACGTTTCTGTATTTTGAAAAGCAAAGCCTTTTTGTGATAATAATGTTTGTGCGTTAATTTGATAAAGTTGTTCAAGAGTGTTGTTTTCACTCTTGCTTCTATCGTGGTGTACCTTAATTAATCCCGTTTCATCAACAAGGTAAACAAACCCTGTTTTTTCAATTTTAAAGCTATTGAGGTAGTTAACCATGTCATTAAATGATTTTGATACACCTGACATGCCACGGCCATTGAGTTGTTGGTAGTTGACAAAAATATCCACATCCCCATTTTCATAGGTATAAGTGCTCGCTGATTCTTCTTTGCCACTTCGCTTTAGAGCAAAAAACTAGCCATCTACATTATCATCTTTTAAAGTGCGTAAAAAACCATCTTGATTCCAAAATTTTGCACTTTCTCTGTCGGCAAAAGAGCTGTTACTAAATTGATTATCTTTACTAATTTGTGCCAGCATCTGGATAACTTGTGGTTCATCTTCACTGGGCATGCCAGACGCTAGCCATTTGTGTAAAAAAGGATTGGTAGCGATTGATTTGCTGAGTACTTTCATCTCTGAAATTTCACCATCAACCGCATTACGTACACGTTGCAATAAATTGGGGAGATCAGATTGCTCTAGACGTTGTGTGAGTAGCTGTTTGTTTTTCGCATTTCCAACAAAACCGACAATACTTGCAGGGATAATGGTGGCCATTAACATCGCGGTTAATAGTTTTTTGCGCAGGGAAAGTTTAGTTAAAAAATTCATTTTTTATTCCTAATAGGTTAATGGCAGTAATGAATAGACAGTAGTTGATAAAAAAATGTCGCCTCAATAAAGAGATGACATTTATCTTTTTATTTGTCGCTATTTTATTTTTTAATAAACGATGCAGTACGTCTGTATCAACATAACTGCTCATGATAGGTTTCGTTTAGGGTAGCCATCTCCCGTTGCTATTTTCCAACGCTATCTACTGCTTCTTGTCAGTGATGCACAGTTTATTTATTGAATAAAAAGAAAAAGTGATATGGATCGATAGATAATTATTTACTATGATTAATTACAGCGTACTTACAAAATGTGTTGTTAGTTAATCGAGATTTATAAATGTTAATATTTACAAAAGACTTTAATTGTTGCAAAACAGTGATTTGTGAAAACTTTGGGGTGAGTGAAAGTGATACATACATTAAAAAGAGTGAGCGTTTAGGTTACTTGTCTACAGAGTGTACACTCTGTGGTAGCAATCCTCCTTGGATAAATAATGAGTTAGTAAAGAAAGTGTTAGCTGAAAAATTGCAATTGAATTTTGGCCAAAAAATAGTGGGTTGTAAAAAATGTAGTCCCACTTTTTTTATAACCGCAACACCACCCTCAAAATTACATGGATTTACTTCAGCAGGAACGCAACGTAAAAAATGCACACATTGTGGTGCTGTTTTTACGCTACCGGATTTTAAAAGTACTGATGCATTAAAAATAGTACTCGCGTCGTTGATGGCTAAAAAAGAGATAAAAAATGCCATTAAAGAGAGTGGTTTGTCAGCGCGTTTGTATTATTTTTACCTCAATAAATTGGCTCTTATTTTGTCTAATTTTAGTCGTATAAATGAGCAAAAAATATTACAGCGTGAATATTTAGGTATGCACAGTGAAGGGCGCTTAGTCTCGCTGAGTCACCAACGTGGTTTATATGTCCTGTTTACGGCAGAGATAGAGAGCGGTTATATTTTATTGCAAACCAATAATTTAACTAAACATCAGTTTGCCGATAAATTTATCTATCATGAAACAAAAAATACATTAGCGAGTAACATTGATTCAGATAATTTGGAGGAAATTTTACTGGCGCGTTATCAAAATAATTTAAAACGTAACCACTTTGAGCAGGTTATTGTGGGAGATTTAAAACCGATTGTGAAGTGCAACGCTATTTATCCAGATAAAGTAGCGTACGTTCACTTTCAACTGTTAAAAGCATTTACAGAGGGTGTTCAGCAATATGAGCATTATATTGAGCATGAGAGTACATTGAGAGCAGCCGCTTTGATGTCCTCTTTTTCTTCCATTAAAAATGCGACGGCTAATATTTATTTTTTCTTACCTTTTGTCGGTAGCAATCAAAATTTAAAAGGCAAACCTATTGGTTGGTGGAATGATATCTGGTTTAGTAATGAGGTCGGAGCATTTTGCCCTGTCACTTGTAAGTTAAAAGGCTCGCCTAGTTTCTCTTTACACACGGGGGATGCGATTGAAAATTTCTATCGTTACATTAATAACAACATGAATAAAAATTGTAATAGCATGCAAGTGATTGATAATCTTTCTGAAATATATAGAGTTATTTATAATTATTGTGTGATTGAAAAAGATCAAAGTGCCGCGTCTCGATTAGGTATTACAGACCATGTTTATCAGACAGAAGCGTTGTTAGAGGAAGCATTACAGCAGATAAAAGGGGAATAAGGAAAGTAGAGAGTTCCAAAAATATCACTACAAAGTCGCTACGCTACACAGAGAATATGAAGAATATATTATTATTAACTTTTTAATGTTTTTTTCTTTCGTGTCTTTGTGGTGAATTATTTTTAAACTTGTAACTCAGTAAATATTGACGCGTATGGGATTTACAGTCGTGAGCGACTAACGGATTGTTATATTGATTATATTTATTGATTGTATTTATTGATTGGCTTGTTTATAATTTGCGCCTTAATTTTTAATGATAAATACGTGTGGTACTCTGTTGATTGAAATAATTCATCAAGCTGAGCAGCGACACGGACCAATAGAGGTTTTCTAACATGCAAAATGCAATTCACCCAGAATACAAAGAAATTACAGCAACTTGTTCATGTGGCAACGTAGTAACAGTTGGCTCAACAATTTGTAAAGATATCACACTAGATATCTGTGGCGCTTGTCACCCATTCTACACAGGTACTCAACGTGTTGTTGATACTGGCGGTCGTATTGATAAGTTCAAAAAACGTTTCGGTTCACTTGCTTCTAAATAAGTTTTCTTATTTTAAGACAGGAATTGACGTAACAAGGGTA
>NZ_ATUO01000068.1 GCF_000420245.1 Psychromonas hadalis ATCC BAA-638
GATCACCTTTGCTGATCTTTTTTATGCACGCTTATCTTTTGCAATGATCACCTTTGCTGATCTTTTTTATGCGCGTTTTTTAAAAATAGCGCGTCATTTTTTCCTAGAAAGATCCCCTCCTCACAATTCATAAATAAAAAACAGAAAAAAAACGTATAAAAGGTAAACTAAATGTCCTTTAATTTTAAACATGGATGTTTATAATGTGGAACATCAATAAAAAAATTAAGTTCACCATTTTACTTCTTTTTAGCGCTATTCATCAGACCTCTGTTGCCACCACCAAAATAACCGTTTGGGATCACACGGTAAACGATCCTACCGAAATCATTATGGATACACTCCTGCGCGCTTTAGAGATAACCAAACCTGAATATGGTGATTATCAGCTCATTACCTCAATAGAAATGGAGCAGGGGCGTGCACTGCGAGAGCTTTCCACACGTGAAAATTCACATCTCGATTTAGCCCATTTTGCCCCTACCCGTGAACGAGAAGAACAAGCAATCGTCGTTAGAATCCCGCTTATTCAAGGATTATTAGGTTATCGTATTTGCTTAATTAAGCAGGGAGAGCAATATAAATTTTCACAAATTACTAATAAACAACAGTGGTTAGCAAGTGACCTTAGCATCGGACAACACAAAAATTGGCCTGACACCTTAGTTTTACAAAACAACGGGCTCAACGTAAAAACCACTTATAAATATGAGCTTCTTTTCCAGCAACTTGTAAAGAATCGCTTTGACTGCTTCGCGCGTGGTGCAAACGAGATAAACTATGAACAACGCAATCATCGCAATTTGAATTTAGAGATCGAAAAAACAATTATTTTACATTACCCTTTTCCCATGTTTTTCTTTGTTAATAAAAACAACCCGAGTCTTGCTAAACGCTTGGAGCTAGGGTTATCAAGGCTAATGGAAGATGGGACTTCCGCACAACTTTTTGAGCACTATTACCGCACTCAAATTGAAGATCTTAACTTAAAAAATCGTCATATTATTGAGCTTAACAACCCCACCCTATCAAAGAAAACCATACAAGCGATGCGCCAACCTAATGTCATTTTTCAACAGCGTTATTTAGTACGTGACATTACACCGTTAAGGTCAAAAGAATCAGACAAGTGATTGCTGACGCTTGATAAATACAATGCCTATTTACATTAAAACAAAAAAATGGCTTGTTAGTGATAACAAGCCATTGAATTTATCTAAAACCTACCTAAGTTTATTTAGGTCGGTTGGTAGGTAACGAGATATCAATCAGTGTTAGTAAAAAACTCGTTATATAACATGTACAAGTGTGCAGCACTCCAAGAGAAGTTTGGTGCACCTTGTTGCGCGCCCGTTAATGGGTTGTAGTTTTCACGAATTGGACCATCTTCTACTAAGCCATCAGCATTTTGGAAGAATCTATTTGCGAGCTCGACCGCTTCTTGTTGGTAGCCATATTGTTCCATACCACGTACACCAAAGTAGAATTGATCTACCCAAACACGACCACGCCAGTAGATATCAGCACCAAATGCAGGGCTTTGTTGAGATGCAGTACCTAATGGCACAAAGGTATTAAACTCATCTTTATCCATCATAGTTTTAACAATGATATCTGCTTTGTCTTGCGTTGCCGCACCGTTAAACAGGGGTGACCAACCTTCTGGGCCTTTACCACGCTCTACGATAGGTTTGCCTGCACAGCCGTTATCCATCTCGGTTTCTTCGATACGGATATCGTAGAAGTAGCCTGTTTCAGCATCAAACATACAAGTATCGATATATTTCGCTATTTTTACCGATTTTTCGCGGAACATTTTTGCATCTGAACCTTTACCAAGTAGATCAGCCATCTCCGCTAAGTATTTATTATCACTGTACATATAACTTGCTTGATCAACAGACTCTTGTAATAACGAGTAACCAATCAATTGACCGTTTTCATCACGGTTTTCTGCAAATTGTACTTCCCAATCTTTACGTGAACCACCCTCTTCAACATATTTTTTCAATTGATCTTCATCAATGAAACCAAATGCGGCTGCATCATCACGACCAGATTCCCAAGATGCTGCCGTTTGTGCAGGGATCTCGATACTGTCGTATTGTCCTGTTTTAAGCAATGCATTGTATTTTTCAATACCTTGCATTTCTATTTTTTCGCCTTTGATAGTGGCCGTAAATAACATTTTTCCATCAGGCGTATTATGCGCTTTATCAACAGCTGCACCGTATTCAGGAATGCCATTACCGTTATGGTCGCGGTTGCTTAACCACCAGTCATGATAAGCCACTAATTGAGGGTACATCTCTTCAATCCATGCTTTATCTTGTGTAGTGTTATACACCTCCATGACCGCCCATGAAGCCAATGAGGGTTTAGTATTACGCTCGTTCCAGTTGCCACCGTCACCACCACGCTCAGGGCTTAAGTTGTACGCTAATAAATCAGGTACATAACCAACATCATAGGGGCGAACCGTATCGTCAGCCTGAATTTGATAAGCAAACATGGCGCGAATATTTTCTTTTGCAACAGACGGATTAAAGTGCGCCATTGCATAAGCTTGTTTCCACGTATCCCAAGGCCACGTTTGGTTACCCGAGAACCAACGTGCGGTTACCGACGGCGTGACTGAATCATGTTTCATTGCCCCCGCAGCACCACGCCAGTTTCCCGTTAAGGTTTCAATTGCTTTAACAGCCACACGTGTTTGCTCATCTGTTGCATTTTGGTTGGTTAGACCCAGTGTTAAATACTCCTGCCAACGAAGATCACTGCTCTGTTGGTACTGCTTCGGATCAGATAAAACTGCACGGATATTCTTTTGTTCCGCTTTATTTTCATCAGCCGTTAATACATGTGTATAGGTTGTGAAGATAGTCTGACTTTTTTCAATATTAGCCGTTGATGTAAATGCTAACCCATCAACAACAGTCTCTGTATCAATGGTTTTATTAACTTGGTATTCAGATTCACCCGAGGTTAATAGATCCCATGTCGAGCGCACTTTACCAAAGGTGACTTTTACACCGCCATCCGTTGCCACAATTTTACGTTGGTAATCTGGGTAGGTTTCAGACACAGTTTTTTCTGATTGTGGCACACCTTCTGATGCATGTGTGCCTTCAATTAATTGACCATCCCACACTAACGTCAAAGGAGAGTCGGTGGTGATTTTTGTTTCTAGTAGTGAAGTACGATTAGTCGCAAAACGTAATACCATCTCAACTTGTACATCTGCTGAGGTTAGTTTTTGTACTAACTGGCCCGGTAAGCTATAAACTTCCATTTCGAAATCTACTTTTTTACCATCCTTTAACACGGTTAAACGGTCAAAGTTGTTAGCCATAAAGTTAATGTATTCTTCGGTTAACAAAGCAGTACCCGGGAAACCACCCATGCCTTCTTTGTTATCAGGCAATAGATGACCGTGCCATGCGCCTAAATCAAAAAATGGGTTAAAGCGTTGATGTTCATCAAAATCATAATCACGCATATATTCTGGTGAGCCAGTACGGTTGATGACATTTTTAAAATTATGGGCTAACAGTTCATTTTGCTGTGTTGTTACCACCGTCACTGATTCAGTACTCGTTGGCGTAGTGGTATTGCATGCCGTTAAAGCCAGCGCCGAAACAACAGCAAGTGCACAAAGTGATTTATTCATTTTAGTTTTAAACATTATTTATTCCTCGGCTTACCAGTAGAAGTATTGCATTAAGAAAACAGAAGCATCGCCCGTTTCGGTATCATCACCAACACCAAATTTCACATCAAAAGCGGTTGCATAAGTACCACCACCGTATTCATACCAAACACCGCCATTCACATAAGAAGTAATTTTATCTTCACCGTGTTCAATTTCATTATTTGCATAGGTATATGCACCTGAAAGATAAACACCTGGTGCAGCTTCATACAATGCACTGGTGATGAACCCTGTTTCTGTGCCATCACTTTTCTCATCACCACGATCGGTATCGTGCCAAACTCGTGCTGCAAAATTGTGCAATTCTGCACCGATTAAATAAAGTTCACCTTCACCATCACGTACTTCTGCACCACCTAATAGAGTCAAGTTATCCATTACATCGTATTGTACATAACCATTTACTATCGCTGTATTATCAATCCATTGGTCAGCAAAACTATCGTACTTACCAAAATGAATCAGTGCATCATCTTCTGAGAAGTCGGACTCAGGCGAAGCCGAAATGCTATAGCGTAATTTACCTTCTAGGTTTTGAATTTTAATACCCACATGCATATCACGTCTGTTAGGGATAACATAACCGTACTCAGGTGTTGGATCACCCCACCATTGAATATCATCTAATGATGAATCTATACGACCAATCATAAACTCAGTTTTATTGTCTGTGCGGTAACCTGCATAGAAGCGGTTAAAACCACCTTCAAAACCACCCCAACCATGACCTGTTGCCCATGCATTACCTTCATCATCAGCTTGCACCGTCCAACCTTCCATGTAGGCAAGACCAAACCAGTTACCCAGATCAAATGCTAATCCAGCTTCGATATAAGTACCATCGCCATAACGACCCTTATCTTCACCTTCTAAGTTAACATGACCACCAAAGCCAGCTTCACCGTAAAAATTCCAGATAGATTCCTTTCCCTCTGTGGCTTGAGTTCCTTCAAGCCCATGTAATTCACTGACTTCTGCATTGACATAACTCGTACTTAATAAGCCAGCAATAATGAGTGAGAGGGTCGTTTTTTTCATAGTATTTAATCCTTAAATTAAGGTTGATTTTAGTTAAATTAGTGTAATAAAAATGGCTTGTTAAACCACTTTAATGCCCGCAGGCATTAATCGTTCAGGAGCAAGAAGTACGCTCTCTGATTCATCTTCTGTTTCAGCACATAACAGCATGCACTCTGAAATTTCACCGCGCATTTTCGCTTTAGCGAGATTGGTTAACACCACGACTTGCTTATTAAGTAATTGCTCTTCTGTGTAATAGGGAACCAAACTGGTCACTGTTTGCAATGTTTTTTCACCAATATCAACTTGCACGATATAAAGTTTATCTGCATTTGTATGGCGTACTACTGCTGTTATTTTTCCTACTCGCATATCGAGTTTTGCAAAGTCGGCATAAGAAATTGTGCTCATTATTTCTCTCAATTTGGTCAGATTAGTGATAACACCCACAACAAAGTAAAAGTATTACCAAGTAACAAAATAATTAAGTAAAAGTTTTACTTGGCGTTAATAATACAGTAAAAAAGGAAGCTTTCAACGAAATACGGGTTTACATTCACCTCCCCTATTGCCTTGTTTTCACATCTGCGATTAAATACCCACTGTTACAATTCGTTGCAAAATTTAAGCTCTGAGAAAATAGCCAGTGTTACAATTGGTTACGAATGTTAAGCCCTGAAAAAATAGCCAGCATTACAATTGGTTGTAAAAATTAATCACTGAGGAATCACATGTCCACCATCAAAGATGTCGCAAAAGACGCAGGTGTCTCTATTGCAACCGTATCAAGGGTGATTAATAATTCCCCCAAAGCAAGCAAGAAATCAATTGAATCGGTAAAAAAATCGATGAAAGCGCTGAGTTATCGCCCGAATGCAAATGCACGTGCACTGGTCAGTAAAAGTAGTAATACCATTGGTGTATTAGTAGGTGATATTTCTGATCCCTTCTTTGGAAGCATGATTAAAACCATTGATAGTATTGCCCGTGAAAATAATAAACATATTTTGATCTGTAATGGTTACCATAAGGCAGAAGATGAACGCGCAGCCATTGAACTGCTCATTTATAATCGTTGTGATGTCTTGATAGTCCACGCTAAAGCATTGAGTGATAAAGAGCTGATTGAGTTTGCAACTGAAATACCCGGCATGGTTATTATTAATCGAGTTGTGCCTGAAATAGCATCACGCTGCATAGCATTAGATAACTTTAAAGGGACTTATCTCGCCACAGAATTTCTTATCCGTAATGGTCATCAGCATATTGCATGGATAAGCTCGAATCACGACATTGAAGATTGCCAACAACGAAAACTCGGTTACCTACAAGCACTTTCTGACAACAGTTTAACCGCTAAATCTGAATATATGGAGTTTGAGCAACCTGATGCAGAAGGGGGTGAACGAGCAATGAGCAATTTGCTCGCTAAAAATATAAAGATAACAGCAGTGCTCACTTACAACGATTATATGGCAGCGGGCACGCTGGTGACCTTAAATGACAATGCAATTCGAGTGCCTGAGCAAATATCAATTATTGGTTTCGATGACGGCCTAATAGCCAAGCTTGTTCAACCTAAGCTGACTACCGTCCGTTATCCGATTCAGTTAATGGCAGAGCAAGCAACAAAGCTATCATTATCACTGGTCAAAAAAGAAACCACTCCAACAAAAGCGATGCTCTTTAATCCAACACTGATTAAACGCTTATCGGTAAAAAGTATTAGCTAAGGATCGGCTTCAAAATTACTTGCGCTTTTTTTTCAAAATAACCAGTTATTTAGGATTGGCTTCAACATTACTTGCGATTTTGTTTTTAAAATAGCCAGTCACTTAAGGCTTTTTGGAAATAATTTAGCGCAGTTATTGTGTAACGATTCCTTCAGGTTTTTTGAAAACAATTTAGCGCAAGTTATTGTGTAACGATTCCTAAAGAGGGTTAGGCTATATAGGGCTAGACAAGACTTTAAAATGATAACGAGTTATTGAATGATAATCTTGGTGTGGTTGCAAATAAACAGCCCCTTGTAAACCCTGTTGATTGTTCGGCGCATCAGGTGGAAATTGTGTTTCTAATGCAATGCCTGCCTGATTCTTATAATGTTGCTTACCTCTACTTGGGCAACCCGCTAAGAAGTTGCCAGTGTAAATATGGATAGTGGGTTTATTGGTCGACACGGAAAGTTGCAGTGATTCATCGGGCGCCGTTAATGTTAACGCAACACGTTTGGCATCTTGATAATCACTTTTTAGCAGAAATGAATGGTCATATCCTGACTGTTGATGTTGTTGCTGATCAGTTAAAAAATCCTGCTTAATTGTTTTCTTTTTCAAAAAATCAAAACTACTCTCTCTCACCGACTGAAAATCATCGATGGGGATCCCATTTTTATCACTGGGTAAATACTGATCTGCATGAATTTGCAACTGATGTGTTAAACAGTCTCCACCCGCATCGGCTCCCATTAAATTAAAATAGGCATGATTGGTGAGATTAACAGGGCAGGTTTTATCTGTCTTTGCACGATATTCAATACTCACTTCATTATCTTCATTAAATTGGTAACTCACCGTCACCACTAAATTACCGGGGAAACCTTGGTCGCCATCTCGCGAGGTAAGTGAAAACGTTATTTTATCGTTTAGCTGCTCAGCAACCTGCCAACGACGTTTATCAAATCCCTCAACACCGCCATGCAAAGTATTCTCTGCTTGATTAACTGAGGTTTGAAACTGTTTTCCATTTATAACAAATTTACCCGCTTTAATTCGGTTTGCATAACGCCCCACCGTTGCACCTAAATAAGCCTGCTGCTTAAGGTGTTTTTGCATAGAGTTAATGCCCAATAATACCTCTCGGCCCTTCCCTTGTATTTGAATTTTGCAGCTCAACCAAGTCGCACCGACATCCATCAATGAGATAGTAGAGCCAAGTTTATTGGTTAGGGTAAATATATTGGCAGGCAAACCATCTAAAAATGGGGTTTGTTGCATCTGTTCTGCTAGTTGCATGGGATTTCTCGAAGGTTATTTTATAAAATAGTACATGCTTATGTAGCTGACTCAGGCTTCTGTGAAAACATCAAAAACATTACCACAGAGGCACTACGTGCTGCACGAAGAAAAGACTAAAACAGTTGTTGCAAATTTTGATCTTTTCTTCTTTAACTTCGTGCCTCTGTGGTTGATTTTTTTTCCCTGAGTTAGGTGCATAAGCATGAAATAATAAATGCTCAGCGCTAAGCCCTAAGCATTAAATTACAAGGTAATGAGGCTTGCACCTTGTTTCGCTTGGCAAATGTAGATGCTCTCTTTTAAACCAGTCTGTTTTTCATAGTGACTTTCAACGGCATTTTTTACAGCGTCAACTTTATCTGCGCTCATCAATGCCACAATGCAACCACCAAAGCCTCCTCCGGTCATACGCACGCCACCTTCATCACCTAACTGCTGTTTCACCAGTTCGACCAAACAATCAACCTCAGGCACGGTGATTTCAAAATCATCACGCATAGATGCATGAGATTCCGCCATTAACTGTCCCATTAATTTAAGATCCTGTGCTTGTAAGGCATCAGCGGCTTTTAGAGTACGCGCATTCTCAGTAATAACATGACGCGCACGTCGATAAGTCACCTCATCAAGTTTATCTGCGCCCTGCTCTAACTGCTCTATTGATAAATCACGCAGTGCAGGCACATTAAATTTGCGAGCGGCCAGCTCACATTGCACGCGTCGGGTATTGTATTCGCTGTCAACCAAACCACGTTTTTTATTAGAATTAATGATCATAATAATCAACGTTTCAGGCATGGATATTGGCGCAGTATCTAAACTACGGCAGTCGATCAACAGTGAATGATTTTCCTGTCCACAGGCAGAAATAAGCTGATCCATGATACCGCAGTTACAACCTACAAATTCATTTTCAGCTTTTTGCCCATTTAACGCGATTTCTTGTTGGGTGATTTTTAAATCATATAAGGTTTTAAAGGTTTGCCCAATCACCACTTCTAAGGCAGCCGATGAACTCAGCCCAGCACCTTGAGGTACATTGCCACTGACCACAATATCAGCACCAGAGAATTGATACCCAGCATCTAATAAACATTTCACCACACCACGAATGTAGTTAGACCACATTTTAGTGTCGTTAAATTCAATTTTTTCAGTGAGGGAAAACTGATCTAACTCATTACCATAGTCCACCGAAATAACACGCACAATATTGTCTTTTCGTGGAGATGCGGCCACCATAGTTTGATAGTTAATCGCACAGGGTAAAACAAAGCCATCATTATAATCGGTATGCTCACCAATCAAATTAACACGTCCCGGTGCTTGAATAACATATTGTGCTTGGTAACCTAATTGTTCTTCAAAGGTGGTGCAAACCACACGTTGCAAACGTTCTGTTTCAATTGTCATGATTGTTGCCTCTATGATTTTAAATCTGTTGTGCGGTAGTGGATATCACTCACGGCACGTAATTTTTCAGCAGCTTGCTCTGGCGTTAAATCTCGCTGACTTTCCGCCAACATTTCATAACCCACCATAAATTTACGCACACTTGCTGAGCGTAAAAGAGGCGGATAAAACAGCGCGTGCAACTGCCAATATTCATTTTCTTGCTGTGGCTCTTTAAAAAAGGGCGCATAGTGCCAGCCCATTGAATAGGGGAATGAACATTTAAAAAGATTATCGTAACGACTGGTTAATTTTTTGATGGCCAATGCGAGATCGTCACGCATCTCTGTTGATAAATCACTAAAGCGGGCGATATGTGTTTTTGGCATTAACATGGTTTCAAAGGGCCATGCAGCCCAATACGGAACCACCGCTAACCAATGCTCTGTTTCAACCACAGTACGCGAGCCATCTTTACGCTCACTATTGACATAATCCACCAATAAGTTGCTGTTATTCTCTTGGTAATATTTTTTTAAGAGTTCATCTTTACGCGCTATCTCATTCGGTAAAAAGTCATTTGCCCAAACTTGTCCATGTGGATGAGGTTGTGAACACCCCATCAGCGCCCCTTTATTTTCAAAGGCCTGCACCCAAACGAACTCTTTTCCTAACGCTTCTATCTGCTCATCCCAAGTATCAATAAGCTTACGAATTTGTGGTGTCGCTAATTCAGGTAATGTCTTACTGTGATCTGGCGAAAAACAGATAACACGACTTAGCCCCCGTGCACTCTGTAAACGAAATAAGGGATCACTCGATTGTGGTGCTTCTGGTGTGTCGACTGTCAGGGCTGCGAAGTCATTATTAAAGACATAAGTACCTTGGTAATCAGGGTTAACATCCCCTGAAATACGGGTATTATTTGCGCACAAAAAACAGTCACTATCGTAACTTTTATTGAGACTGTTTTCGGTCTCCTCATTTTGACCTTGCCAAGGTCGTTTAGCACGATGCGGAGAGACTAAAACCCACTGACCCGTTAAGGGGTTATAGCGACGATGAGCATGATCTAATTCATTAAATGTTGAAGACATAACAGTTCCTTAAAAATTGATAAATAGTGGTAACCTGACTACGGCTGATCGTAACCATTGGGATTATTTGACTGCCAACGCCATGTATCTTCAGTCATCTCTTTCAGCGTGCGTGTCGCTTGCCAATTAAGTTGGGTATTTGCTTTTTGGGTATCAGCCCAGCACTGCGCAATATCGCCAGCGCGACGAGGTTCAATTTTATAACTGATTTTTTTACCACAAGCGTGAGAAAAAGCATCAAGCATCTCTAATACACTGCTTCCCTGACCCGTGCCTAAATTAAAAACATGTAAACCAGACTTTTTAGCAACGTGATTAAGGGCTGCAATATGACCATCAGCAAGATCCACCACATGAATATAATCACGCACACCTGTTCCATCGGGTGTTGCATAGTCATCACCAAAAACAGAGAGAGTGTCACGACGACCGACTGCAACTTGCGCAATAAAAGGCATCAGGTTATTGGGGATACCCTGCGGGTCTTCACCCATTTCACCAGAGGGATGCGCGCCGACAGGGTTAAAATAGCGTAATAGCGTGATACTCCACGTAGGATCTGATGTATACAGGTCTTTTAGACACTCCTCCACCATAAATTTACTGCGACCATAGGGGTTAGTCACTGCACCTGTTGCTGTTTGCTCTGTGATAGGTACCACTTTAGGGTCGCCATATACCGTGGCAGATGAACTAAATAGCAGACTTTTTACATTTGCCTTAGCCATCTCTTCAGCAAGCACCAATGAGCCATGGACATTATTATCAAAGTAAGTCAGTGGTTGCTGTACAGATTCACCGACCGCTTTTAAACCCGCAAAATGGATCACGGCACTAATAGTATGCTCTTTGAAAATACGCTGTAGTATCACTCGATCACGAATATCACCTTTATAAAAAGTCGGTTTTTCGCCCGCTAAATTTTCGATACGCTGTAAAACAGCTTCACTACTATTGTATAAATTATCCAGAATAATAGGTGTTAAGCCAGCTTGCATCAGTTGCACACATGTATGACTACCAATGTAGCCACACCCACCTGTAATTAATACTTTCATAGAGTCTCCACTGTTTTTCGTTGCTAATAAGGTGTTTTAGTCAATAAGTTTCACTTTAGTAAAACACAAAAAAAACCTAGTGTAAACGATTACACCTCAATAATTTAGGCAATCACACCCTAAAAAACAAAAAACACTAGAAAGTTAAAATTTTACTTTTTGTTAGATAACCTGAATTCGGGATAAAATTAAAATAAATGGAACTAAATGCCTGTTCCGCGTTCGGATCTTTTGACTAAAAAGATGAGATAAAAAAAGGAACAGGCATGAATAATTTAGTTGAACTATTTTGTAATTTCGATGATTTTTTACCGTATTTATCCCAGAATGTAAAATGCGTTTAATCAGTAATGCTGGGATTAAAAGGCAAAGAGTTAAGCGAATGAGCAACGCTGAAATAATGACCCTTATTATTAATTTCATTACAGAGATTTTAAGAATTATTAGTTAGCTATATCGCAAAACATTTAAAATCACATTTCCCCTCACGGCTAAGGGACACAAAGTTTATAGAGGTTATGCCATCAGTTATCGTTCCTTAAAATACATTTTAGTAAGCCAACAGGCATTACTTTTATCGACGCCACCAAAATAGCGCTATGCCATATTATTCGAGCAAAACGTAATAAAGTATTTAACGGAATTACAGAGCATGGAAAGGCCACAATGGGGTGGTTCTTTGGCTTTAAATTACACTTTATAGAGATATTGAGTGTGTAAATCACCGGTGGAAATGTAGAGGATCGTAAGCCTGCTCCTGAAAGAATTAAGACCTTATCAGGTAAGTTGTATGGTGATAAAGGCGACTTAAGAAAAGTATTAGTGAGTAAATTACGCGATAAAAGTGTTGATCTAATAACAAACGTTTGTAAAAACATGAAAAAAGTAGTGGTAAGTAAGTAGGATAAAGCGATGCTTAGTAAACGTTACCTTACTGAAACAATTAACCATCAAGTAAAAAACATTTCATAGATAGAATGCTCTCGACAGCGCAGTATTACAGGCTTTGTTGTAAATATGCTTGGCGGTTTAATTGCATATTTTTACCAAAAAAAATAAGCCCTCAATCAATTTAACTCCAGATGAAAAAAGTGAGAATTTGATAATGGCTTAACCCGACATCAGGTTAACTAAGTCCATTTTAATGATGAGGCATTATGCAACCACACGTTCTGCATTAATGTTAATGCCTGTTTCATCGGCATGTAGCACTTTTTCTTTATTCAAATTTGCTTTGATTATTTCAGCTACATCAAGTGCTTCAAGCTTGCTATAGGCGCTATTAGCCTAAGTCACTGATCGTTTTTACTGCTTTAAATGACTAATTACAGGTTATTTATGTGTGACCTCAGGATGTTCATCAAGTACTAGCGTTGCTCCTTTATGGCATTTTTATCCAGCGGATTTATTTTCACCGCTATTTCTTTGACGTTTTATTTAGACTTTAATCGTTTGATGATGGCTTACTACTGTTGCTACTATTTAAGGCTGAGACGCTGGCAGCGTAAATTAACGACAAGTAATAATAAATATAAAGTGATAAAAATAGCAAATAACCATATTTCACCCACTTCTATTTACCGCTTTTTATATCGATAGCACTTACTTTCATTTTATGACGATATTTAGGATGAATGCAGTTATCGTAACGGCTAAAACAGATCAAACAAGTCGATTTTTTTGATATTCCAAAAATAATTAAACGTGTGATTAAGGTTCTGAGTAGTTACAAATAAAAATGTAACAAAATGTAAGCGATTACATTTCTCGTGTTTGCGTCACATCAAATTAACATTTGTTAGTCTAGACTCGCTTCCAATGGTTAAGAAACAAGCAATACATTTCTACCATCCTTCGGTAATTACTATTAATGATTGATAAAGGATTTACAATGAGAAAATTAACTATCTTAGCAACATTATGCGCTTCAATGGTTTTTGGCAACTCAGCTATCGCCAATACAAAACTCGGTTTTACAGTGTATAAATATGATGACAATTTCATGGCAGTCGTTCGCCAAGCGATTGAAAAAGAAGCGGCAAAAGATGATGACATTCAGCTGTTAATGAATGATTCTCAAAATAGTCAATCAATGCAGAACGACCAAGTTGATATTTTATTAGCGCGTGGTGTAAAAGCTTTGGCGATTAACTTAGTCGATCCCGCAGCGGCGCCAGTCATTATCAAAAAAGCAAAAGAAGATAATATTCCCATCGTATTCTACAACAAAGAACCTTCAGCTAAAGATTTAGCCTCTTATGATAAGGCTTACTTTGTAGGTACTGTTTCCAAAGATGCAGGCATTATCCAAGGTGGATTAATCGCCAAACAATGGGCAGAAAATCCTAAATGGGATCTTAATGGTGACGGCATTATTCAATTTGTATTATTAAAAGGTGAGCCAGGTCATCCAGATGCAGAAGCACGTACTCGTTATGTGGTAAGCACACTAAACGATCTGGGTTATAAAACTGAACAGTTGCATCTTGATACCGCAATGTGGGATACCGCGATGGCAAAAGATAAAATGGATGCTTGGATTGCAGGTCCAAAAGGCGAAAAAATTGAAGTGGTGATCGCAAATAATGATGGCATGGCAATGGGGGCGATTGAGTCTTTAAAAGCAAATGACAAAAGCGAACTACCTGTATTTGGTGTGGATGCATTAAGTGAAGCACTGGCTTTGGTTAAATCGGGCAGAATGGCAGGAACGGTACTAAATGATGCACCTAACCAAGCTAAAGCAACCTATGAACTGACGCGTAACTTAGCACTAGGAAAGCCAGCGACAGAAGGCACTGATTGGATTTTAGTGAATAAAGTGGTACGCGTACCTTATGTGGGTGTTGATAAAAGTACTTTAAAATAACCTTCATTGACTATGATGGAAAAGCAGGTCTTTTCCATCATTAAATCCTACGGGTAATGCCAATATGACAATAAATATAGACAATGAATTCCTATTAGAAATGACCGGAATTAGTAAAGAGTTTCCGGGTGTAAAAGCACTTGATAAAGTGAGTTTAAAAATCCGTCCGCATTCAATTCATGCATTAATGGGTGAAAATGGCGCGGGTAAATCGACACTATTAAAATGCCTTTTTGGTATTTATGAACAAAATGAAGGCAAGATTGTTTTCATGGGAAAAGAGGTCAATTTTGAATCGTCGAAACAAGCCCTAGAATCGGGTGTTTCTATGGTGCATCAGGAGCTAAACCAAGTACTGCAACGTAGCGTAATGGATAATATCTGGCTAGGAAGATACCCTGTAAAAGGCTTTTTTGTTGACCATAACAAAATGTATAACGATACCAAAGAGATCTTCGACGAGTTAGATATTGATATCGACCCCAAAGTGAAAGTGGCGACCTTATCGGTCTCGCAAATGCAGATGTTAGAAATTGCCAAGGCCGTTTCTTATGATGCCAAAATAGTGATTATGGATGAACCCACCTCTTCACTGAGTGAAAAAGAAGTAAGACACCTCTTTAAAATCATCAATAAGTTAAAAGAAAAAGGTTGTGGCATTGTTTATATCTCCCACAAAATGGATGAGATTTTTGAGATATGCGATGAGATCACTATTTTACGAGATGGCATCTGGATTGAAACCCGCCCCTTAAAAGGCATGACGATGGAGCAAATCATTAATAAAATGGTAGGTCGTGATCTCACCAATCGTTTCCCTGAAAAAACCAATGTGGTCAAAGAAACCATTCTACAAGTTAAAAACCTGACTGCGACTAATCAACCCTCAATTAACGATATCAGTTTTGATTTACATAAAGGTGAAATATTAGGTGTTGCCGGATTGGTTGGCGCAAAACGCACCGATATCGTGGAAACGTTATTTGGTATTAGAGAGCGTAGTGCAGGTGAAATTATCTTACATGGTAAATCAGTCGCGAATCATGATGCACATGAAGCCATTAACAATGGTTTTGCCTTAGTAACGGAAGAGCGTCGTGCAACGGGTATCTACAGTAATTTAGACATCACTTTTAATGCCTTAGTCGCTAATGTTGACCAATATAAAACCAAAATTGGCCTACTCAGTAACAAAAAAATGAGAAGTGATACGCAGTGGGTTATTGACTCAATGAGAGTTAAAACACCTTCACACGAAACCAATATCGGATCGCTTTCTGGTGGTAATCAACAGAAAGTTATTATTGGCAGATGGTTATTAACTAATCCTGAAATTTTAATGCTAGACGAACCAACACGCGGGATTGATGTTGGCGCTAAATTTGAGATTTATCAGTTAATACTCGATCTCGCTAACAAAAACAAAGGCATCATGATTATCTCATCTGAAATGCCTGAATTATTGGGAATCACCGACCGTATTTTAGTGATGAGTAATGGCCGTGTTGCCGGTATCGTGAATACCAAAGACACCACACAGCATGAAATTTTAGAATTAGCAGCACTCTATTTATAAAGGATTTAATCATGGAATTTTTAAAAAAACTCAGCATGATGCGTTACCTCAAGGAAGGTGGCATCTATGCAGTTTTATTTATTTTATTAGTCATTATTGTTATTCAAGAACCCTCTTTTTTGAGTCTGCGCAACCTGAGTAACATTTTAACTCAGTCATCGGTACGTATTATTATTGCACTGGGTGTCGCCGGTTTAATTGTGACCCAGGGCACCGATCTTTCAGCAGGTCGTCAAGTAGGTTTAGCAGCAGTATTATCAGCCACTCTATTACAAGCAGCTGATAACGTTAACAAAGTATTTCCTAATTTAGGGGAAATACCCATTGTGGCGGTTATTGTTGCGGTCTGTGCCGTGGGTGCACTTATTGGCCTGATTAACGGCATTATTGTCGCTTATCTGAAGGTGACCCCCTTTATCGCCACATTAGGTACCATGATTATCGTTTATGGTGTCAACTCCCTCTATTTTGACTCGGTGGGCGCATCCCCTATTGCTGGTTTTGACGACCGTTTTTCTGAATTTGCACAAGGATTTCTTCGCTTTGGTGACTTTAAACTCTCCTATTTAACCTTCTATGCAGCCGGCGCGATTGGGCTTGTTTGGGTTATTTGGAATAAAACCGTGTTTGGTAAAAACATTTTTGCGATTGGTGGTAACCCCGAAGCAGCGAAAGTATCTGGCGTCAATGTACCAATAACATTACTTAAAATATATGCGTTATCAGGTGTGTTTTATGCATTTGGTGGCATGTTAGAAGCCGGCCGTATTGGTAGTGCAACGAATAACCTCGGCTTTATGTATGAGCTGGATGCGATTGCGGCTTGTGTTGTAGGTGGTGTGTCATTTGCAGGGGGTGTTGGCCGTGTTCTTGGTGTGGTGACAGGGGTATTGATCTTTACCATTATCAATTATGGCATGACCTATATCGGTGTGAGTCCTTATTGGCAATACATTATCAAGGGGAGTATTATCATCTTTGCGGTTGCCTTAGATTCAATGAAATACGCCAATAAAAAATAGAAAAAAAAGTCACACATTATTACTAGGCAACGTTGAAAAGCGTTGCCTATTTCCGTGAAAAATGAGGAATAATATATGTCATTTAAAGGAAAAATATTTTCGCTATTAGCGTTTATTGTGGTGCTTGCTATTTTCACTTCCTACCTCAGCGCTAATTATTACATTAATAGTTATATTTTTAATACCAGTGTTAAAAATACCACCAGCCAACTTGATTTAGTGAACGATAAATTAAGCGGAGATATTAAACATAAAATATTACTCGCTAAAAATATTGATACCGGCTCAGCAAGTTTAGAGGATTTACAACAAGCATCTGGTTTTTATCGTATCAACAAAGTCCTTCAAGGCATGTTATTTACCGAACATGGCACTGAAAATGATCCCGCCAAAAAAGATCCTATTTTAAAAATGCTTAAACAAGCAGGCCAAAAAATCAGTGTCAGTGATATTTTTACAGAGCAACAGAAAACACTGATCACATTAACCATTCCAGGTAAAAATGGACGAGGTAATATTTTCTTTATTGACCTTACCGAGATACAAACATTATTAGCCAACTCGACCACCAAGGGCAGTTACTTTGAATTAAGTGATGCAAGACAACAGCTTATCTTTAGCAACAAAGTAGAGGGTGATCTGCTCAAAGTAGAGCATCAAGTTGAGGTGGGTAATACCTTCTGGCATTTAACCGGTTATATCGACAAAGCCTATATCGAAGAACAGACCAGCACATTAAATCAATCCATCACATTTGCCTTATTAGTTGCAGGAGTGGTCTTGCTTGTATTAGGTATATTTCTGGTGCGCATCGCTTATCAACCGATTGAGCAGTTACGCTTAGTGGTCACTGACTTAGCAAGTGGCGAAGGGGATTTAACACGACGTTTAGAGGTTAAAAGTAATGATGATCTTGGCCTTATTGCCTCGGGTATCAATCGCTTTACAGAAAACTTACAGGAATTAATGTTAGGTGTCGCGAAGACCACCGATAACTTAGAGAGCAGAGTAGAGCAAATTTCAGACAACGCATTGCTCAACCACGGTTTATTAGATTCTCATGCCAAAGAAACCGAGCAAGCAGTCAGTGCCATCACAGAGATGAGTGCCACCGCCGATTCCGTGGCACAAAGTGCATTAAGCGCGTCTCAATTAACCGAAGATTCTTCTCAACAAGCAGATACCTGTAAAACCTTGGTCAGAAATTCGGTATCCAGTATCGAAGCGTTAATTAGTGATGTAGACGAGATGTCGACGTCCATATTTACATTAAATGATGATATCGCCAAAATTGGCAGTGTGCTTGGCGTGATTGGTGGCATTGCAGAGCAGACTAATCTACTCGCACTGAATGCGGCCATAGAAGCTGCCAGAGCCGGAGAGCAAGGACGTGGTTTTGCGGTGGTTGCAGATGAAGTGCGCTCATTGGCGAGTCGTACACAGGACTCCACCAAAGAGATAAATACCATGCTATTAAAATTACAGTCGGGTACAACTTCTGTTGTGGCTGCCATGGAAAATACTAAGCTCGCTTGTCAAGCATCGGCTGAGGCGATTCAAGAAAGTACCCTTTCTTTGGATATCATGAGTGGCTCCATCGCAGAGATAAATACCCTCAATATGCAGATAGCAGCGGCCGCAGAACAGCAAAGTGTCACCACCAATGAAATCTCACGTAATATGACTATGATTCAAGATATGGTCAACGAGTTAGAAAAAAATGGAACGGAGACGATCGCCAGTGTTGATGAAATTAAAAAAAGTAAATCTCAACTGGTTGAAGTTGTTGAGCATTTTAAGCTGAGTTAACTTAGCTCAAAACATCATCACTACGAAGAGCACGAAGAAAAAACTAAAGAGGGGAAATTGGTTTTGATTTACCTTCTTTTTCCTTCGTGCCTTCGTGGTTAATTGCTTTTAGCCTTCACGCCTTTTGGCTTTCTATCCATCAATTAAACGCCAGTATCATTTGATAATGGTAATGCTCTTTATTTAAAAGAAACGCTTGGTGCACACTCGGACTCCAGGAATCATCGCCTCCCACTCCCATATGTAATGCATCCAGGCGCACATAAAGTTGCTGTTCATTGATGAGTTCATTATTGTGTTTGGCGGATGCAACATTAGCTTGGCTATAACGACTAACCCCTAAATGAAACAACCCAGTTACAGATAAATCCCCCACTGTAGCCTCTTTAACATCGCAACGCAGACCATTCTCAGAGGGAAAAATATAAGGCGTATGCATCTCTTCAATGGAACTAGAATAACGCCCAATATGTGCGGATAAAATGCGATCTGGATAGCTCTCATGTGGGCCACGACCAAACCAATTAACCGTATTGTCCGAGTCGGGTAAAATCAATTCCAACCCTATACGAGGCAATGAGGGTAACGATTTAGCGACATTGACATCAACATCAATCACTACTTTTCCTTGGCCATTAATCTTGTATTGCCAGTGACTCGTAATCATTAACTTACCTTCAAAATAGTGACCAAATTGAACCTCAACAAGGACCTCTTTACTGAGTGAAACCGCCTGTATCGAAACACACTTAGCCATTAAATCTGAAAGCCCCGTTGTTTTCCAGCGTGTCACCCAAGCATTTTCATCAATGCAATTTGCTTCGCTGGTACCAATGTCATTATCTAATGGTGCACGATAAAAATTATCTTTAGGGCCCTGTAATAGTTTATTTTC